>NZ_JACFSK010000001.1:2225770-2525770 GCF_016100455.1 Bartonella sp. M0283
GGATGTCGCTTTTAAGTGCACGCACATCTTATCCAAAAACCGTTTCACACTTTTTGGGATGTGCGTGTCTCACCCCTCAACTCACTTTCACGACTAGATCATCCAGCCCGTCAATATGGCCAACCAATTCGTCACCTTTTTGCACCGGCCCCACGCCTGCCGGCGTTCCCGTCATGATAATATCTCCCGCCTGCAGCACAAATAATTGCGACAAATAGGCAATCATTTCAGGAATTTTCCAGATCATCTCGTTCAAATTGCCCGACTGGCGACCTTTACCGTTCACCGAAAGGGTAATCGAACCTTCGTTCATGTCTTTGGTTTGTGATTTTTCAATCAAATGAGAACAGGGGGCCGAATGTTCAAAAGCCTTTGCCGTTTCCCATGAGCGTCCCGCTTTTTTAAGTTCTGCCTGTAAATCACGTCGCGTCATATCAAGGCCAACAGCAAAACCGAACACACAATCTTCTGCCTCTTTCGTTGTCAGATTTTGTCCACCTTTTTGAAGAGCAACAACAAGCTCTATCTCATGTTCGACATCATGGCTTTTCGGCGGATAAGGGAAAACACCATCAAATACCAGATTATCGGGATTTTTCTGGAAAAAGAATGGTGCTTCCTTTGACGGATCATGCCCCATTTCTATTGCATGATTTGCATAATTGCGACCAACGCAATAAATCCTGTGAACCGGAAAAACTTTACTGCTTCCTTTGATCGGGATACCGACAATTGCAGGTGGCGTAAATATGAAATCACTCATTTCTTTATCCTCTCGTTTAAAAGAAATTTTCGAGGCCGGAAAAGCCGGATAACGGGCTTCTATAGAAAATTGAATTTTACAAAGTTTTTAACCGTTTTTCCGAATACAAATTTTTGCAACCTTCAAATTTATAGCTATTTTTCCCGATGAGATGAAGCCGATATTTATTTAACTTCGGTCACGATCAGCCGGACAGCAAAGGCTGTGAAAATTCCGGCCATTAAAAAATCAAGTATTCTTACAAAATGCGGGTTTTCTTTTATGGCTCTGGCAAATTTGTCGGCAGCCAAAACCATTGAAACCGTGAAGGGAAGGGATATCGGAATGAAAGAAGCTCCGAGAAAAAATATCTTTTCAGGCGCATGCGGGTCAAGCGCGTCGACAAATTGCGGCAAAAAGGTCAAATTGAAGAGAAGCACTTTCGGATTTAGAAGATTGATCGCAAGGCCGGTAAGGTAATTCCGTTTTACGCTGAGTTTCCTCTGCTTTTTCCCGTCGACAAAAAAATTCGACCGGTTCAAAAGCGCTTGTAGTGCAAGCCATAAGAGATAGACTGAGCCCGCCACTTTGAGGATAAAAAACGCTGTTGGCGAGGCTATTATCAATGCTGAAAGGCCGACAGAGACCGCAAAAACCTGAATGATAATACCTGTTGTACAACCGGCAATGCAGGCAAGACCGGCCGCTTTTCCCTGCGATATGGCGCGGCCGACAAAAAGCGCCATATCGGGCCCCGGGATGAGTGTCAAAATGATTGCTGCACCGGCAAATTCCAAAAACACATGGGCGTCTGGCAAGAAAGACATGATCATGATCTCTCGTTAATCATCTTTGTCTTATTGTTTTATCAAACCATTTCAATCTGTTTTTATAAGTTTTATGTAAGAAAAAATTTTTGATTGCTTGCATGGTTGCTATCTCCTGATAAAACAGCTCATATCAATTCAATCGGGTCAATCAATTGGGGCCATTAATTATCGGACAGAAAAAATGGAAAAGTCGAAAAACGTTAAAAAAGTTGTACTGGCCTATTCAGGCGGCCTTGATACTTCAATCATATTAAAATGGTTGCAAACCGAGCTTGGTGCTGAAGTCATCACCTTCACAGCCGATCTGGGGCAGGGCGAAGAGCTTGAGCCGGCACGCCGCAAAGCCGAAATGCTCGGTGCCAAACAGATTTTTATGGAAGACCTGCGCGAAGAATTTGTTCGCGATTTCGTATTTCCGATGTTTCGCGCCAATGCAGTTTATGAAGGGGTCTACCTTCTTGGAACATCAATTGCCCGCCCGCTCATTTCAAAACATCTGATTGAAATTGCCAAAAAAACCGGTGCCGATGCGATTGCTCATGGTGCGACAGGCAAAGGCAATGATCAGGTTCGTTTCGAACTTTCAGCTTATGCTTTGAACCCCGATATCAAGATCATTGCGCCATGGCGTGACTGGAATTTCAAAAGCCGTACAGAACTTCTGGATTTTGCCCAGAAACATCAGATTCCTGTGACCAAAGATAAACAGGGCGAAGCACCGTTTTCGGTCGACGCAAATTTGCTACACTCTTCTTCAGAGGGCAAAGTATTGGAAGACCCGTCACTTCCGGCTCCCGAATATGTGCATTTGCGCACTGTCTCTCCTGAAAATGCACCCGATAAACCCACAATTATCACCATCGGCTTCAAGAATGGCGACGCCGTTTCAATCAATGGCAAACAAATGTCGCCGGCAACTTTGCTGACCGAACTCAATAAATATGGTCACGACAACGGAATCGGTCGTGTCGATCTGGTTGAAAACCGCTTTGTCGGCATGAAGTCACGCGGCGTCTATGAAACGCCGGGCGGTACAATCCTCCTTGCAGCCCACCGCGCTATTGAATCCATCACGCTTGATCGCGGTGCAGCGCATCTGAAGGACGAGTTGATGCCGCGTTATGCCGAGTTGATTTACAACGGTTTCTGGTTCTCTCCCGAACGCAAAATGTTGCAGGCAGCAATCGATCTGTCGCAAGAAAATGTTGAAGGGGAAGTCAAGCTGAAACTCTATAAGGGCAATGTCATTATTGAAGGTCGCAAGAGTGACAAATCGCTCTATTCAAGTTCGCTTGTGACATTTGAAGATGACCACGGCGCCTATAACCAGAAAGATGCCGCCGGCTTCATCAAATTGAATGCTTTGCGTCTTCGCACTCTTGCTGCGCGCGACCGCAAATAAGCATTTTTACTTGGATTTTACCAAAGCTCCGGAATGAATTTTCCGGAGCTTTTTATTGTCTTTTGTCATCTCCTAATCTACCCCAAATCTGGCACGTTAAGTCGTTAAAAGATTTCTACAAAACAACAAAAATTGCCGATGCCGATAATCAAGCGCTTTTCGGCCCATGCGCCAAGGTGAAGAACCCCGAATACCTGTTGAAGGATTGTTTTTTTCCTTATGCTGGCCTAAATCTACAAGAGAACTAAATTGGAAAGGCTTCTCGGATGACACAAAATCTTGGTAGCGTTGATCGCATTATCCGTATCATCATCGGTATTGTTCTACTTTCTCTTATTTTCTTTCTTGATAGTGGCGCGCGCTGGTTTGGCTTGATCGGACTTATACCACTTCTCACCGCAATTATCGGTTTTTGCCCGCTTTACAAAATATTCGGCCTATCAAGCTGCCCATTGAAACACTGATAAAACGATTAGCCGCTTTGATACTTGACCAAAAAACATCAGTCCGTTAGCGGGTTCCCATGTACAGTAGTTCCGGAATTTGGATAATGCTCGGATAAGTCACTAACATCATTCCGCCCGTGAAACTCAATGTGAAAATAATTGTTGCGACGATGACACCGGTTGCACCATTCATAAAAGCCGGTGTTCCAATCGGGTTCCGGTTGATCGGCTTTTCTTCTTTGTCTTCCGGATCATCATCAAGCGTGACAATGAATAAGCCAAGATTGAGAAGTGGTATGATCAGGAGCCAGGCAGCGCCTTTTTTACCGAATCCGTCCCGCGCACGGGAAACAGAAAGGTACATGGCGATATAACCGAACAGAAATGGCGGGACAGCTGCGAGCAATACCAGAAATGCCAGTGGCAATGTGCCAATTAATCTGAACACTAGCAAATTGATTGCATAAGTTAATAAAACATAGCCCAAAAAAGCTACGGCAAGCATAAACATATAGGGAATGCGATAAAGCGTCTTCAAACTGATATTGGTAAAATAGGCAAGCACAGCACCAAAAAGAAACGCAAGTAGAAGTCCATCCAGTGAAAGAACAAAACCTTTAATAGAAAAAATGTAACTTAACATTTCTATTACGTCTTTCTGCAATTGCTGTTCGAGTAATTACAAAACTTATGTGAATAATTTTGCCTTTTAAAAATCTTTTTTAAACGACCATATTCCTCGCTTTTTAAAGAATAGTATCGTTACCCGGATCGAGCTATATATATCCCGATCGGGATTATATCTCAATCGGGACCGGGGACGTGAACAACAATGCAATAATAAGATTAATGCCGATTGAAAAACACATCGCCTTTAGCTGTTATTATTCATTAAATATTATTTGATCTGCATATTAATGACGATCGACCGAAACGCCATTTTTATCGATTGTCATTTCGATGCCTGAGGGTTTTTGCTGCTGTTTCTGTTGGTAAAATTTATAACCCAAGCCCGCTACAACAACGATAAGAACGCCAATAATAAGAAAAAGGAAATTTCGGTTCATCAAATTGCTCCCTACTCAAAGTAATAGGGAGCAATATGGAGCATTATTTTCTATTTCAAGGGCAGTATTACCCGGTTTTCAATTCAGAATAACCGGAGAACACTTTCGATATTGCTCATTTTAATGGGCTTCATCCCAATTTTTAGCTGCACGTGCATCCACTTTAAGTGGCACAGATAAGGATAGTGCCGGCATGGTCGCATTCTCCATCACATTTTTTACAAGAGCAGTGGTTTTTTCAACTTCATTTTCAGGCAATTCGAAAATCAGTTCATCATGAACCTGCAACAACATTTTAGCCGATAAGCCGGCTTCCTTTAGCGCATCATCCATTTTTATCATGGCACGGCGGATAATATCGGCGGCAGCCCCCTGAATCGGTGCATTGATTGCAGCTCGTTCGTTGAATGCCCGCACTTGTGCACTTTTGGAATTGATATCGGGATAATGTGCACGCCGCCCGAAAATTGTCTCTACAAAACCATGCTCATGCGCAAACGCTTTGGTCTTTTCCATATAATCTTTAATGCCCGGAAAACGTTCGAAATAGGTGCGGATATATTGGGCTGCTTCTTCGCGCGGAATCGATAATTGGTTAGCAAGTCCGAAAGCGGAAATGCCATAAATAATACCGAAATTGATCGCTTTGGCACGGCGACGAACTTCCGGTGGCATACCCTCGATCGGCACACCGAACATTTCCGATGCGGTCATTGCATGAATATCAAGGCCGTCTGCAAATGCTTTTTTCAAAGCTTTGATATCGGCGACATGGGCAAGAACACGCAGTTCAATCTGGCTGTAATCGGCAGACAGTAGCAAATTGCCGGGACCGGCTATAAAAGCGGCACGGATTTTTCTTCCCTCCGGTGTGCGAACCGGAATATTTTGCAAATTCGGATCTGACGAGGCAAGCCGTCCGGTTGACGTTGCCGCCATTGAATAGTTTGTATGGACGCGCCCCGTATTAGGCAAAATATAATTCGGGAGTGCATCGGTATAAGTCGATTTCAATTTTGTTAGCTGACGCCAATCAACAATCTTGCGGGGTAATTCATGCCCCTCGGCCGCCAGATCTTCAAGAACCTGAGCCGATGTTGACCATTGACCGGTTTTGGTTTTCGAGCCGCCGGGCAAGCCCATTTTGCCGAATAAAATTTCACCCAATTGTTTGGGCGAACCGATATTGAACTTTTCTCCGGCAAGTTGATAGATTTCGTCTTCCAATGCCGCTGCCGATTGGGCAAGCTCGCCGGATAATCGCGACAATAATTGCCGGTCAACCAGAACACCGCGTTCTTCCATGCGGGCAAGAACTGTCACCAATGGCCGCTCCAGACGCTCATAAACACGGGTAACACCGCGAGCGACAATTTGGGGTTTTAAAACCCGCCAAAGTCGCAACGTAACATCGGCATCTTCGGCCGCATATTGGGTTGCCCGTTTCAAATCGACAGCAGCAAAACCGGTTGCTGTTTTTCCACTTCCGGCAACCTCTTTGAATGTTATCGGCTTATGCCCCAACCAGCGCTCGGACAATGCGTCCATTCCATGGGTCAATGTTCCGGCATCAAGAACATAGGAAAGCAACATCGTATCGTCGAATGACCGGATTGTGACATGATATTGTCGCATCACCAGCCAATCATATTTCATATTTTGTGCAATTTTTAAAATCGCCGGATTTTCCAAGACCGGCTTCAATAAAGCGACCGCTTTTTGTGTGTCAATTTGTCCCTTTAAGCGTCCGCCACCCAGTAAATCATTGCCACCATCGACATGATTAAGTGGCACATAGGCCGCTTCACCGGGATTAAGACCTATAGAAAAGCCGACAAGTTCCGCTTGCATCGGGTCAAGCGAGGTCGTTTCGGTATCGAATGCAAAGAACCCCTGCTCCTTTGCCCGGTCGAGCCATTGTTTCAGTTCGGCTTCGTCCGTTATGGTGTGATAAGCGGTCGTATCTATTTTTTCTGTGAGCGCTTCTTTTTTACGTTTTTCTGCAAGAAGCTGCGGGGTGTTTTCTTGTGCTTCGTCGGAGCCGTTTTTTTGTTCTTCTTGAACATTGCCACGCACGTCCGGCGCTCCGCCAACATCGGAACCTTCCTCAAGATCCGGACCATGGGCACTTTTTCCCCATTCGACCTCAAGATTGACCGGCTCGATCAAAGCTGCATCACAATTGGTCGCTTCCGCAACACGGCGCGTCAAAGAATTGAATTCCATTGCTTTCAAAAAGCCGATAAGGCGCGGCCCGTCGGTTGGCTCCAACAGGAGGCCATCAAGACCGGTTTCAAGCGGAACATCGGTTTTTAAGGTTACAAGTTGACGCGCCAATCTTGCCTGATCGGCAAATTCGATAATATTTTCCCGACGTTTCTTTTGTTTGATATCGCCGGCATGAGCCAACAGCGTATCAAGATTACCGAATTCATCAAGAAGCTGGGCTGCTGTTTTCGGGCCAATACCTGGCACACCGGGAACATTATCGGTCGAATCACCTGTAAGCGATTGCAAATCAATCATCTTTTCAGGCGGAACACCCCATTTCTCGACAACTTCCTCAATTCCGATCGGGCGGTCTTTCATGCTGTCATACATCCCAACCTGTTGATTGACGAGCTGCATGAGGTCTTTATCGGAAGAAATGATTGTGGTTTTTGCACCACTTCGGGTGGCCTCAGAAGCATAGGTTGCAATGATGTCGTCTGCCTCATAACCTTCTTTTTCAATGCATGGCAGATTGAAAGCGCGGGTTGCCTGCCTGATAAGGCTGAATTGGGGAATAAGATCGTCGGGCGGAGTAGGGCGGTTCGCTTTATATTCGGGATATATTTTTTTCCGGAATGTTTCCGACGAATAATCAAAAATGACAGCAAAATGCGTTGGCACGACGCCAACTGCAGTATCACGCGCATCGCACAGCAATTTCCAGAGCATATTGCAAAAACCGGCCAGTGCGCCAACAGGCAAACCGTCTTTTTTCCGGGTTAATGGCGGCAAAGCGTGATAGGCACGAAAAATATAGCTTGAACCGTCAACGAGAAAAAGGTGATCATTTTTTTGCATTGTCAATCCTGACATAGAATTCTGAAAACATTACATAAGTTAAAGAGCATATTGAACCCAAATAGCCCATTAGCAAACGATAGAAAATGTGGTGCGGGCAAAATTTATCGTTAGCCTTTTCGGACACTTTTCACGCATTTGTTACAAAATGTTAATATAGTTGCCCTTGAAAAGCCATTTTTAAATTCTTTTATATGACCTATCGACACTGCGTCGATATGTCCGGTTGTCCGGCTTTGTCCCCCGCCGTTTACCGGATACAACAGTCTACTTTCCCTCTCCGGACTGTTGAGTGAGTGCAGTAAAAAAGACCGTTGTGGTTCCCCCCTCTCCGCAACGGTCTATTTTTTTGTGCTTGGTATGAAGGCGGTTTTTATGGTGGTTTATTCTACCATATTTATGATTACACGTTTTTCTTTCTTCTGCCAGCCGGTTATCGGGCATCGTTTTTTAAAAAAATAAGAAAAACCGGTTTTCCTTTTTTATTCGATTTACCCCTCTTTGTAACAGAGAAAATCTATATTAACATAAGTTGTTCAACAATATTATTGAACTAAAAGCAAAGAGGGGAAAATCATGAATTTTTTATCAAGCAAATATATTAAAATAGGGGCCTATTTTTTTCTTGGTTTTTTGTTTTTAACCTTTCAAGCTTCCGCCGAGTTGCTCGAAAAAGGTAAACTTTCTATCGGCTCCGATCTGACATATCCACCCTATGCCTATATGGCCGACAACAAGCCGGCCGGCTTCGATGTAGAATTTTCAGAATTGCTTGCAAAACAAATGGGACTTCAACCGAATTTTGTTGATACCCGTTTTTCCAGTCTGATCACCGGAATGCGGTCATTCAAATTCGACATCATTGCTTCAGCGATGTTTATTTCGGATGAGCGAAGCAAAGTTCTCGATTTTATTCCTTACATCAAAACCGGCAATTCCATGATGGTTTTGAAGGGATCTTCATTCCAGCCGGCAAAAGAAGATGAATTGTGTGGTAAAACAGTGGGATCAATCCGCGGTGGTGCCTGGGTTCCGGCTCTGCGCGCTCTTTCAACCGACTATTGCAGCAAAAACGGCAAAGCTCCATTGACGGTCAATGAATATGATACGGATCCCCAAGTCACACAAGCATTACGTTCAGGCACAATTGATGTCCAAATGTCCGACGCCAGTGTAATTTCAAGTGTAATGGAGCGGTTTCCAGACCAATTCGAGGTAACCAGTCACGAATTGATTTATCCGGTACTCATCGGAATTGGCATTGGTAAAAATAATAAAGATATCGGCCAACAGGTTTCACAAGCTTTCGAGGCTCTCAGACAAGATGGCAGTTATGCCAAATTATTGGAAAAATATCATTTTTTCGCGCCTGATCAGGCCGACATCGATGCTGCTGTCAACAAGCTGAAATAAATCCGGCGAGGTGAAACGATAATATGGAATTCGATTGGCATTATACGTTCGGCTTGCTTGTTGATTCAAATTTCTGGTTTGCAACATTATTGGTCATTGAACTGAGCGTTCTAAGTTGGATTATAGCTTCTGCTATCGGCTTTATTCTCGCCCAGGCAAAATTATCCGATAAAACAGTTATTTCACTGACTGCCAGCGGTTATATCTGGTTTTTCCGAAGTCTACCCTTATTGGTGCTTCTGATATTTGTATCCTGTCTGCCGCAGATATTTCCTTCAACGCGTACTGTATTATCAAGTGCGTTTGTCACAGGACTTATTTCTCTCGTCTTGAGTGAAGCAGCCTATATGGCCGAAATCCACCGTGGAGGTCTGATTTCAGTTCCTCCCGGACAATCCGAGGCGGCAAAATCCCTCGGTTTGAAATTTTTCGGCTTACAAAGACTGATCATTGTTCCGCAAGCGTTAAAAATATCTATGCCGACCTTGGCAAATGAATTTGTGACTATTGTCAAATTAACGTCTCTTGTTTCGGTCGTATCATTGGCTGAAATTCTTGTCGTCGGCCAACGTCTTTATACGCAAAACTTTCTTGTTCTTGAAACAATGGCAGCCGTAGCTTTCTATTACATTATGATTGTCACAGTTTTCAGCTCGGTTTTACAATGGATTGAAAAACGCAGTGATGTCCGTTTCAAAGCGCAAAAAATCGGTACAATTAATGATGAAGAAATTCGGAAACGAATTGGTCAAAATTTGAAATTTCCGGAACTATCCGAGCAAAATGACGATGCTTTGGCACTGGACGCACAAAAACTTTCGAAAGCTTATGGCTCACAACAAGTATTGACCGATATAAGCCTCAAGGTCAAAAACGGAGAGGTAATTTCAATAATCGGTCCTTCCGGTTCCGGAAAAACCACGTTTATCCGCTTGCTCAACGGCTTGGAAAAAGCCAATCAGGGCGAAATTTTTCTACACGGCAAAAAATTTATCCATGCCGAGCAAAAACCTTCCGGACATTCGACATTCTGGCAAGATCGTTCGATGATCGTCGACATCGGAATGGTTTTTCAGAGTTTCAATCTTTTTCACCATCTTACTGTCCTCGATAATGTGTTGCTTGCAGCCCTTTATCACAAAAGGGGAACACGCGCGCAATTAACACCTTATGCCTATGCATATCTTGATAAGGTCGGCATGGCGCATCATGCTTTGAAATATCCTCACCAGCTTTCAGGCGGTCAACAACAACGCGTCGCAATTGCCAGAACCATGATGATGCAACCCAGCATTATTCTTTTCGACGAGCCAACATCGGCTCTTGATCCCGAAATGGTTGGCGAAGTGCTTGATGTCATCAAAAATCTTGCACAAGCAGGAACGACTTTGGTGATTGTCACGCACGAAATGAGATTTGCTTTCGATATTTCCGACAGGATTGTTTTTATGGAAGGCGGTTCCATCATTTGTGACTCGACACCGGAAAAATTGTTGCAAGGGTCGGTTCTACGCGTCAACAACTTTCTACAAACCAGTGGTTTAATAGCAGGATAAAAATATGGCTAAAGAATCCGCTTCTATCCGGATTAGCGCGGCAATACGCGAAGATATTTTTCGTGGCCACCTTCATTCCGGTACCAGCCTTATCGAAACAGAGCTTTCCGAAAAATACAAAGTTTCGCGCAACACTTTGCGCGAAGCGTTCCAATTGCTGCATATGCAAGGTCTGGTTACCCAGGAAAGAAATAAAAGTGTCCGCATCCGGCGGATGACACTTGGCGATATGAAAGACATTTTCATTGTCCGGCGTCTTTTTGAACTCTCGGCGCTTGATCATAAGTCGGCCATCACAGATGAATGGCTTGACAAGATGAGGCAATTGATTGCTTGCGAAGAAAAAGCCGTGGAATCTTCCCAGGCAAAAAGTATCGGAACATATAGCCTTATTCTTCATCAACATATCGTCGCATTGCACAAAAGCGAACGCATTGACCAAATGTTTGCGACAATTATTCCCCAATTACGTTTGATCTTCGTGTCCGGTCCCCTTGAATTATCTTATCAAACACAATGGGTGAAACGTGAAATCGAGATCTGGCAATTTATATCGAACGGAGAGTGCGACAAGGCCAAACAAGCTTTGAGTGACTATCTCGATGACTCTGAAAAATATCTCGTCACATCTTCAATTGACAATGAACAACCATTTGAAAGTTTATTAATGGAGGTAAACTATGGCTTATAGAGAAGCTGCCTACAGAGCCGAAGAAGGATCGGCTCTCACAGTTGATAAAGAATTTTATGACCGTATCGCCCGTTCAGTTGGGCCCGATACGCTCATTGATGAAATTGTTATTCCGATAAGGGATGCACGCGCATGGAAAGTACCGGCCGGCCATGTCTTCCGTGTCAAAACTTTGGAAGGTCCGCAAGTCGGCGATTTTAATATATGGTCATCCGATGACCCGCGTGAACATATGTGGGCAGCACGGACAAGACAATTACAACGCGCTCACGTCAGTACTTATGATCGTTTGTGGTCGAATTTGCCGTTTATGCGCCCGATGGTAACGATTATCGAAGATACATTGGCAGATTACGGGGTTGACGAAGATGGCGGCAGAATTCACGACCTTCTCGGTACACGTTGTGACCCTTATGTAAACAGATTATTGACCGGAAAAGATTTTAACTTTCACTGCCATTCGAATTTGACACGGGCAGTATTGCCGCTTGGTCTGACCGAATTCGATGTCCATGATGTTCTCAATATCTTTCAATGCACCGGTCTCAATAGTGACGACCAGTATTTCATGAAAGATTGTCCGGCAAAACCCGGTGACCATTTGACATTCTTTACAGAAATCAATGTGTTATGTGCGCTTTCCTGCTGCCCGGGAGGAGATCTTTCGGTCGATCTATGGGGACCGGACGCACACGATCCCCTAGAAACATGTCACCCGATCGGTATTGAAATACACAAAGTTGATAAAGATCTTCTTGATGGATGGAAACAGCCGGAACGTTCGCCTTATGCCGGTTTCCACGGATTGAAGCTTGATTCGGTCGATTGGGAAGCACAAAAAAAACAGTTATCAGGCTGCGGTTGTTAAGCTTGTCATAATTCGACAATTCATAACCAAAGTAGAATTCAAAAAATTGGGCCGGAAAAACATTCGGCTCAATTTTTTATGTGGCTCCACATGGCTTTTTCACCGATTTTTGCAAGCAATGCGTCATGGGCCGCTTTATCCTCTTCGCTCAAACGGCTTGGCAATGGCTCAGGGCGAGTTTTCAGAACAATTTTACTCTGGCCATCATTTTCGTTGGATTTGCTGTCGGCATTTGCTCCATCAAATCCCAAAGCCCCCTGTTTGCCGCCAATCAGTTCGATATAAACATCGGCGAGAATTTCAGAGTCGAGCAAAGCACCATGTAGAGTCCGACGTGAGTTATCGATACCGAAACGTTTGCACAATGCATCGAGAGAATTCGGCCCCATCGGAAATTTCCGTCGCGCCATTGCCAATGTATCAATAATACGATCAACACTGATAAGGGGCTTATGGATACGCTCCAATTCGGCATTCAAAAATCCAAGGTCGAAATTCGCATTATGGGCAATTAATGTCGCGCCTTCAATAAAGGAAAGAAAATCATCGGCTATTTCTTCAAATTTAGGCTCGTCCTTGAGGCGCTCATTGGTAAGTCCGTGGACTGCTACAACCTCGTCAGGAATAATCACACCTTGCGGATTGAGATAGACGTGAAATGTTTTATCGGTGAGATAACGATCAACCATCTCCACACAGCCGATTTCGACAATCCGGTCTGTTTCTTTATGAAGGCCTGTTGTTTCAGTATCAAAAATAATTTCTCTCATAAAACCTGCTCTCACCTACTCTTTAACGTGCACTGACTTGCATTGACTTTTTCGCACGAATTGCACCTTCATAATGGATTATTTCCCATCTTTCTTGCATTTTGAAGACGCAATAAACAACAAATCCTGTTTCCGATGCTAACGATTCCTATATTCTCGCGAACTCGCTCCAAAGGGAGGCTATCAAAATAATCGACACAAAATCATTTTGATGTTTTTTACATCTATATGTCTTTGAAACAACCTATAGATAGTCAGGATATACCATCGCTAAAATCCGCGATTGAGCCGCCATTTCAATTTTTCAAAAATTGTAACGAAAAAATACCCTTATTTTTATGGCTAGTTGGTTTCTATGGTCAGCCGGTTTTTATAGTCAGGCGATTTATTTCAATATTAAACGGGCAATCAGATGTTTTACTTGTTCTCTGGCATCATCAAGGCTCTTGCCGGTATCAATAACAAAATCGGCACGCTTTCGCTTTTTTTCGTCCGATATCTGACGCGACAAAATACGGTTTAATTTTTCATCATCCCAGCCACTGCGGGCAAGTACACGTTGCCGCTGAACTTCAAGCGGTGCCGAAACAACTGCTATTTTGTCAACTCGCCCGTCGGGCCCTGTTTCAAATAACAAAGGAATATCAAGAACAACGAGCGGGTCACCCCGATCGCGATGCATTTTTACAAAGTCTTTTTCTTTTCTTCGCACCAGCGGGTGAATGAACTTTTCCAAAATGGCAAGTTTTGACGGATCCTTGACAATTGTTTTTGATAATTTTGACCGGTCTATCCGGCCATCAGTCAAACAGTCGGGGAAAATACGGCTTAAATTTTCAATAACCGGCTTACTTTCATAAAGCTCATGAACAGCCCTGTCAGCATTATAAACCGGAACACCGGCTTCTTCAAAAAAGCCGGCTGTCGTCGTTTTTCCCATACCGATAGAACCTGTAAGCCCGAGGATAATCATTTATTGGCCCATTTTACCCAGTATTTCTTGTCGTAATTCATCGTCCACAACAGGTCTTACTCCAAACCACCGTTCAAACCCCGGTACAGCCTGATGAAGCAACATTCCGATTCCATCAACATATTTGAGGTTTCTTGCCTTGGCTTCCAAGAGAATCGGCGTCATCAAAGGAGTATAAACAATATCTGTCACGAGAACCGACGGCTTCGCCTGATCAAGGTGAATAAACGGTTTGCTGTCTTTAACTACAAGATTATTTTTCATCCCCAGAGAGGTCGTATTAACGATTAAATCCGCCAGAGGAACGAGATCATCAATGTCGTTCCAATTGCGTGCCTTTACCTGATTGCCAAAATAACCGGCAAGCTTGTCGGCACGTGATCTCGTCCGGTTTACAAGATAAATGTTCTCAAACCCACGTTGTTCAAGCGTATAGATCACTGCGCGCGCCGCACCTCCGGCGCCGATGACAAGTGCCGCACTTCCACCCCAACCGGGAGCAAAATCGTTAAGATTGGCTTCAAATCCATAACCATCGGTATTGCTTGCACAAAGTATGTTATTCTCGAACCATAATGTATTGGTAGCTCCTATCCTTGTTGCGGCCTCATCTTTTTTTTCAGAAAGACGAAAGGCTTCTTCTTTATGAGGAAGGGTAACATTGCCACCGCAAAAACCTTTTTTTTGCAGCGAATTGATAAATGTTTCAAAATTTTCCGGTTTCACCTCGACTGCATCATAAGTTCCGGCCAAGTTATATTTTTTGAGCCAAAAGCGATGAATTTGTGGTGAAAGGGAATGTCCGACCGGATAGCCGGTTACAAAAGCATGGGGTATTTCTGGTATTATATTTGTCATCTTATCGAATGATAATTCCTGTCTCGCGTAATTTCTGCAACAATAATAAAAGCGGTAAACCGATAATGGTAAAATAATCACCATCTATTTTATCGAATAGTTGGATACCCAAGCCTTCAACCTGATAGGCACCAACACTTGATTGAACATCTTTTCCTGTTTTATCGATATAATAATCTATAAAATCGGGCGATAATGAACGGACAGTCATCGTCGCCGTTGAAAGCCCGACCCAATCGGCTTTGCCGGCTTTTGCCAAAGCGATGCCGCTATGAAGATAATGTGTTTTACCGGATAAAGAGACAAGACGATCACGCACTCCCTCAAAATTTGTCACTTTATGAAGTGCATTTCCTTCAAGCTCGAGTGTTTGATCGCATCCTATAACCAGCGCATCGGGAAACCGGCTGGAAACGTCTTCAGCCTTTTTTATTGCCAATTCTTTGGCGAGTTCCTCCGGTGTGATTTTACCTAAAGTTTTTTCGAGCTTGCGCTCGTCTATTTTTGCTCCTTCAACATCGAATTCGAGACCGGCATTTTCCAAAATCGATTTTCTGAACGGGCTTAAAGATGCGAGAATAAGCGGTTTATGAGGCATAATTTTTCTTTTTATCAATATTCAGATTTGATGATCGCGCAAATAGAGCTCAAGAATCGCGGTTGCTGTTTCTTCGATAGAACGGCGTGTAACATCAATAATCGGCCAATTATTGCGCATGCAAATCTGTTTGGCATTATTGAGTTCCTGCGCGATACTTGCCCTGTCAATATAGCTTTCGGTGGTGAGACCTCCACCAATGTTACGACTTTGCCGCACCTGACTTATCCGGTCGGCAGAAGCGATAAGACCGACGATCATAGGTTTTTTTGATAGAAAAAGCTGATTCGGTGGTTCAACACCTGGAACCAGCGGTACATTGGCTGTCTTTATACCGCGATTGGCAAGATAGATACTTGTCGGCGTTTTTGATGTTCTCGAAATTCCTACAAGAATCACATCGGCATTTTGTAAGCCGTCCGGCAACTGGCCGTCATCATGATCCATTGTGTAATCGAGCGCCTCGATACGTTTGAAATAATTTGCGTTAAGCTCGTGCTGGGCACTGGCGCGCCTATTTGCCGGTAACCGCAAATAGGAATGGAATGCTTTGAAAACCGGATCAAGAACAGAAACCGAAGGCACACCTATTTTTTCACATGCCGAATGCAGTAAATGTGCGATTTTTTCATCCACAATCGTATAAAGCACAATTCCCGGCTCACGGTTGATCTGGCCGATTACTTCCTGCAACTGGGCTTCATTGCGAATAAGCGGATAAACATGCTCGATAGCGCGCGCTTCCACATATTGGGAGGCCACTGCACGCCCTGCCGAGAGGAGAGTCTCTCCGGTCGCATCAGAAATCATATATAAATGAAAGTCCAATTTTTCTTTTGTCACAGGATTCACAGGCCCTTGTTGATAGATGTGCAAAGAAACAAGCATTTTGTGCACACCAAAAAAATATGAGGATAACTCCATGATGTTATACACAAGCCAAGCCCTTGTGGGAAATTCAAAAGCAAGCTCATGAATTATGGGGAAAACTCTGTTTTGCGAAAAATTTATAGTCGCCTTTATTATCAATCGTAAAACAAAGAACCTGCTTGATTTTATATATCATTTTGCAATTTATCGGTTAAATAGAGAGGCTCTGAAAAAAGCCGTTTAGTAACTTTCTAAAATACCGCCAAATCTGTGGATAAAATAAGGTTAATAAATAATTAACAGAAAACACAGACTCTAAGAATCAGAATCCTAGATTCAAAATAATTTCTTTCTTGAAACCCTCCTTTGGAAAAGCCAACATAAGCCATGACAAAAAAAGTTCTTGAAGTTTTAAGTGGTAAAACACTTTCTCCACCACCGATCTGGTTGATGAGACAAGCGGGACGGTTTTTACCCGAATATCGTGAAGTGAGGGAAAAAGCAGGAAGCTTTCTCGATCTTTGCTATAATCCTAAACTTGCTTTTGAAGTCACAATGCAACCGATCAGACGATTCGGTTTTGATGCAGCAATTCTCTTTTCGGATATACTCGTTGTTCCGCATGCTTTAGGAAGGAATTTACGTTTTGAAGAAAAGAAGGGACCAATTCTCGATCCTTTATCGGTAAACGACATTGAAAATTTAAATACCGAAAAGGCTCAGGAAAGACTGGTCCCAAGTTTTGAAACTTTATCTCTTCTCAAAAACGCTTTACCTCACGATACAACACTGATCGGATTTTGTGGCGCACCCTGGACAGTTGCAACCTATATGATTGCCGGACATGGCACTCCGGATCAGGCTCCTGCAAGATTGTTCGGTTTCACTCATCCAGAAGCGATGAAAACTCTTCTTGACCTTCTCGCCGATGTTTCGGCTGACTATCTTGTCAATCAGGTCAAATCGGGAGCTGAAGTTTTACAGATTTTTGATTCCTGGGCAGGTGTTCTTGATGAACAATGTTTTGATGAATATGTTATTTACCCGATCAAGAGGATGGTTCAGCGTATCAGAAACGTCTTCCCAACAGTTCCTATAATCGGTTTTCCGAAAGGTGCCGGTGCCCTTTACGAGAGTTTTGCCAAAAAAACCGGCGTTACAGCCATAAGTCTTGACTGGTCTGTTCCTCTTTCTTTTGCAAAAAAACTTCAAAAAATAACACCCCTACAAGGAAATCTTGATCCATTGCGGCTGGTTTCGGGTGGTACTGCTCTTGAAAAAGGAATAGAGACTATTCTAGAAAATCTTGGGAATGGACCCTTGGTTTTTAATTTGGGGCATGGAATAACACCACAAACGCCTATCAAAAACGTCGAAAGACTGGTCAAACTGGTGAGGAATTTTAACAAATGACGAATTCTAAAACGCACATGACAACGGGGACAATCTGGCTTCGCGCCATCGTTTCACTATTGATTGTCGTGGTTGTTTTATGGGGACTGTTTCACGTGAATCCTGATAAATATCCGGATTCGACTTTGTGGATTAAATCTTTTCATGTGATTGCTATTATCTGCTGGATGGCCGGCATGTTTTATCTGCCGCGCTTATTTGTCTATCATTGTCAGGCAGAAGTAGGTTCCAAGCAATCCGAAACGTTCAAAATAATGGAAAGAAGATTGTTGCGGGCAATTATCAATCCTGCAATGATTGCTTCGTGGATTACGGGGCTCTGGTTGGCATGGGAGGTTTATGCACTCCAGGGTGGTTGGCTACATCTGAAACTTCTCGTTGTGGTTATTCTTTCCGGCTATCACGGATTGTTATCTCGCGGGGTTCGCCATTTTGCCGAGGATAGAAATAATTTTTCCGAAAAGACATGGCGTATTTTGAATGAAGTGCCCACGGTACTCATGATCATTGCTGTTATTGACGTCATTGTAAAACCGTTCTGAGTGAAAATGGCTTGATTTCTTCAGACAAGGGGGGTAGATGGATTTTACCCTCCTTTTTTATTTTCCAAAGTTTCTGAATAAGGCACTTTTTCAAGGAAAATATTTCTCCCTAATCACAAGAGTTTATAGTGTATGCAGAATATTCAACAGATGAAACTACAAGAGCTGAAAAGCAAAACGCCGGTTGAACTTGTAGCTTTTGCCGAAACACTGGAAGTCGAAAATGCTTCGTTAATGCGCAAACAGGAATTGATGTTTGCAATTTTGAAGAAGCTTGCCCTTCAGGATGTTGAAATTATCGGTGAAGGTGTTCTGGAAGTTTTGCTCGACGGTTTCGGATTTTTACGTTCGGCCGATGCCAATTATCTTCCGGGCCCCGATGATATTTATTTGTCACCCTCCCAAATTCGGCGGTTTTCATTAAAAACCGGCGATACTGTTGAAGGACCGATACGCAGTCCTAAAGAAGGCGAGCGTTATTTTGCACTGTTAAAAATCAATACGATCAATTTTGAAGATCCGGAGAAAATCCGTCACAAAATTCACTTTGATAATTTGACACCTCTCTATCCGAACGAGAGGTTGAAGATGGAGTTGAGTGATCCGACAAACAAGGATATGTCGGCAAGGGTCATTGATCTGATCTCGCCTTTAGGTAAAGGGCAGCGTGCGCTGATTGTTGCGCCGCCAAGAACCGGTAAGACAGTTCTTCTTCAAAATATCGCCCATTCGATTACGGCCAATCATCCGGAATGTTTTCTGATTGTGTTGCTTATCGACGAACGTCCGGAAGAAGTGACCGATATGCAACGTTCGGTTAAAGGTGAAGTTGTTTCTTCAACATTCGACGAGCCGGCATCCCGCCACGTTCAGGTTGCTGAAATGGTCATTGAAAAGGCAAAGCGCCTTGTTGAACAGGGGCGCGATGTGGTCATTCTTCTCGATTCAATCACTCGTCTTGGTCGCGCTTATAATACGGTTGTTCCTTCATCTGGTAAGGTATTGACCGGCGGTGTCGACGCCAATGCTCTGCAACGCCCAAAACGCTTTTTCGGTGCAGCCCGCAATATTGAAGAAGGCGGTTCGCTCACAATTATCGCTACGGCGCTGATTGATACAGGAAGCCGTATGGATGAAGTCATTTTCGAAGAGTTCAAGGGAACTGGTAACTCTGAAATTGTGCTCGACCGGAAAGTGGCCGATAAGCGAATTTTCCCGGCAATGGATATTTTGAAATCCGGAACCCGCAAGGAAGATTTGTTGGTTTCACGTCAGGATTTGCAGAAAATATTTGTTTTGCGTCGTATTTTGGCTCCAATGGGCACAACAGACGCGATCGAATTTTTGATCGATAAATTGAAGCAGACAAAAACCAATGCGGAATTTTTCGACTCAATGAATACCTGACATGGGAATACCTGACTTGGGAGTACTTGATCGGAGAACGCCTGATCTCGGTAAACTCGGTCGAACGTTTCCCGTCGGATAATATCTGAAGGGTATTTTTCAAAAAAATACATGTTGCACTTTTTCCGTCCGGAAATTTTTTCGGGCGGTTTTTATTTTTTTGAACGACAAAACAGCAGCTTGAAGCGAAGCTGAAAGAAGTTTTTCTAAAAAATGGATGGTCTCATCTATTTTAAATGGCTTATAGAACATTTGTCGAATTGTAGAACTTTTGTCCGTTCAAAATGAAGCGGTGGAGACTGTAAGGCACATTCCATAACGAGGTTACGACTATGGATACTATTTTTGCTTTATCAAGCGGAAAACTTCCCTCTGGAGTCGCGGTCATCCGCGTTTCGGGAGATATGACTCAAACGATCGTCAAGACATTGCTCGGTCGACTTCCGACCCCCCGCCTTATGACATATGGAAAGCTTGTATCCCGAAACGGTGATTTTCTCGATAGTGCATTAACGGTGTTTTTTCCCTCACCACATAGTTTTACAGGTGAAGATTGTGCGGAATTTCATCTTCATGGCGGCAAGGCCGTTGTTGACCGGTTTTTGAACGAGCTTGCGAAGTTCGATTCATGTCGTTTGGCAGAACCGGGTGAATTTTCGAGGCGTGCGTTTTTTAACGGCAAGCTCGACCTGACAGAAGCCGAAGGACTGGCCGATCTTATTGAAGCGGAAACGGAAAGCCAAAGAAGACTGGCTGTAATGGGGGCAAGCGGTAAACTTGCGGCGCTTTATAGAGAATGGCGAAACGATCTTATCAAAGCGCGCGCCATGATCGAAGCGGAGCTTGATTTTTCCGATGAAGAAGATGTTCCGGGTTCAGTGAGCGACATTGTTTGGGATAATTTACGAGATTTAAGCCGGTCGATCACAGAATTTGTCGAGAAAAGTGAACGCGTAGCCTCCATGCGCGACGGTATAAACATTGTCATAGCAGGTGCACCAAACGCAGGAAAATCTAGTATTATCAACAAGTTATCAGGATTTGATGTTGCTATAGTAACCGACGAGGCGGGTACAACACGGGACGCTTTGGAAACGCGTATCGTAATTGATGGATATCAAATTCTATTGACCGATACAGCCGGATTACGAGAGACAGAGAACAAGGTTGAAAAACTCGGTATAGAGGTTGCCTATAATCGGCTAAAAGACGCCGATCTTGTCTTGCTGGTTGATGACTTGTCAAATCCGGTTGCAATTAAACTTCCAGAAACGAGTGCGGAAATTTGGCATGTCGGGAATAAAGTTGATTTGGTCAAAGGGTCATTAGAAACATGGCCAATCCAATTTTCGACCAAAACTGGTGAAGGATTTGATTCTTTTGTAAAAGCGATTGCTTCTTTCTGCTCGAGTTTTTCATATGACGTAGGCGAAGTCGTCACTGCTCGCAAAAGGCAATTAATGCTTTTAAAAACGGCGATCTCCGAAATTGATCACGCCATTCGATATGAAGACCGCGATTTATCGCTAAGAGCGGAACATTTACGACTCGCTGCAGATTCACTGGGTCGGATTACCGGTGATATTAATGTGGAAGATATTTTGGACGTGATTTTTTCGCAATTTTGTATTGGTAAATGAGTCGCTCAAACAAATCAGAAGCTATTTTTCGTCTGAATTGATTCACGTGAAACAGTAAAATAACGATTCACGTGAAACATTTTGGAAATTAGATGTTCAATCTTCGAAAATAATGATTCACGTGAAACATCTCATATGTTAGAGAACTATTAATTGGTTAGAAGTTCTCCGAAAAAGGTGTTTCTTCTATTGTTTCACGTGAAACGTGATTAAAATAACGGTGTTGATAATAAATTGACTGATAAATTTGACGTAATTGTTGTTGGGGGCGGACATGCCGGATGCGAAGCAGCTTCTGCAGCAGCTCGCACAGGTGCAAAAACTGCACTTGTTACCCACCATTTTGCTTCAATTGGAACAATGTCTTGTAATCCCGCAATTGGTGGCCTTGGAAAAGGACATCTTGTGAGAGAAATTGATGCACTTGACGGATTGATGGGGCGTGCAGCAGATGAAGCCGGAATCCAGTTTCGTTTGCTTAACCGGAGAAAAGGACCAGCCGTTAGGGGGCCGCGAACACAGGCAGACCGAAAATTATACAAAAAGGCTATGCAGAGATTGATTTCGGAACAGCCCAATCTTACTGTTATAGAGGACGAAGTTATTGATCTTATTGTGAAAAATAACACTGTTGCGGGTGTCGTATGTAAGAAACACGAACAACTCGAAGCCGGTGCCGTGGTCTTGACAACGGGTACATTTTTGCGCGGGCTTATTCATATTGGTGAAAAAACATGGCCTGCAGGGAGAATGGGCGAAGAGCCGAGTAATCTTCTTGGTGAACGGCTTGGTCAATACGGTATCCGGTTAGGACGGTTGAAAACCGGTACTCCTTCACGCTTAAGTAAAAAGACAATTGATTGGGACAATCTTCCAAAACAGACAGCTGACGACGATCCTGTTCCATTTTCGTTTTTAACCGAAACGATTCGCCAACCGCAAATTGACTGTGCGGTTACACGAACAAATCACCGAACCCATCAGATCATAAAAGATAATATTCATCGTTCGGCAATGTATTCCGGCGCTATTAAAGGTATAGGTCCGAGATATTGTCCTTCGATTGAGGATAAAATTGTAAAATTCGGAGAGCGTGACGGTCATCAGATATTTCTGGAGCCGGAAGGACTGGATGATGATACGGTCTATCCAAACGGTATATCGACGTCATTGCCGGAAGAGGTGCAACTCGATTTTATCAAAACCATCGAAGGGTTGGAACATGCAAAAGTTTTACAGTCCGGTTATGCTATTGAATATGATTTTGTCGACCCGCGCCAGCTTTATGCCACATTGGAATTAAAAGCACTTTCAGGTCTGTTTCTGGCTGGTCAGATAAATGGAACAACGGGGTATGAAGAGGCAGGTGCACAAGGCTTACTCGCCGGACTGAACGCAGCCAATAAAGCTTCCGGCAAAGACCAAATCACAATCAGCCGTTCAATCGCCTATATTGGTGTTATGGTGGATGACCTGATTACACGCGGTGTCAGTGAACCTTATCGGATGTTTACTTCGCGTGCCGAATTCCGCTTGTCTTTAAGGGCGGATAATGCCGATGAACGGTTAACACCATTAGGAGTAGAATGGGGTATTGTAGGCTCGTTACGTCATCAGCATTTTGCACATAAGCAAGATTTATTGAATAAAGCGCGTGACCTTTGTCAATCTGTAGCAATCACTCCGAACGAGGCTACGGAAAAAGGGTTGCAGATAAAACATGATGGAATTCGTCGCAATGCTTATGATTTGCTGGCTTATCCGGAAATGTCACTGTCCCGCTTAAGCAGTATTTGGCCTATTCTTGGCGAGATTGATAAAAAGACTGCGGAAACATTGGAAATAGAGGCTCAATACGCTGTTTATCTTGATCGACAAGCGCAGGATATCGCCAATCTTCGACGGGATGAGCGGCTGCGTATTCCGGCAGAATTGGATATTGACGTAATTTCAGGTCTGTCTAACGAACTCAAAGGAAAAATTCGTCAGCGTGCACCGCAATCAATTGCAGAAGCTCAAAAAATCGACGGGATGACGCCAGCAGCTTTGTCTCTTATCATTACCCATATTCAGCGCTTGAACCGCGAAAACAGGAGAAGCGCCTGATGACAGAATGGGTCGAAGAAAAATATCTGACGTTAAAGAAAATTGTGCCTTCTGTTTCACGTGAAACAGCGGCCAGTTTGATGGCTTTTGAGGAAGCCGTCAAAAAGTGGCAATCGCATATCAATTTGATTGCAAATGCTACTTTGCCCGAGCTCTGGACCAGACATATATTGGATAGTGCACAGATAGCAGCGCTTCAACCACAAGCAAAAAACTGGTGTGATATTGGTTCGGGTGGCGGTTTTCCCGGAATTGTAACGGCAATTCTTTTAAAAGAACAAAGCGGTTTTCACATTGATCTTGTCGAAAGTAACAGCAAAAAGGCTGCATTTTTAAGAAGTGTCAGTGCTGAATTCTGTTTGCCTGCCACTGTCCATACATGTCGCATTGAAACCAGTTACATTCACATTAAAAAACCGGAAATTATCACGTCACGCGCTTTGGCATCACTCGAGAAGCTCTTTGAACTAACGCTTCCATGGTTTGAACAAGGTGCGACTGCCCTATTCCAGAAGGGGCGTGATTATAAAAAAGAAATGGCCGAAGCCGAACAAAACTGGGAATTCAACTCGGTAGTTCATCAAAGTAAAATTGATAGTCAATCCGTTATTCTTGAAATTAGCAAGATCAATCCACGTAAGGGGTGAGAAAAATGAGCGAAACACGCATTATCGCCATTGCAAATCAGAAAGGTGGTGTTGGTAAAACAACGACCGCCATTAACCTCGCTACAGCACTTGCGGCAATTGGAGAAACTGTTCTGGTGATGGATATTGATCCTCAGGGAAATGCCAGCACAGGCCTTGGAATCGATCGTGATCAACGTCTCCTTTCTTCTTATGATGTTATTGTTTCGGGCACATCGGTTAATGACGCTGCACTGGAGACGGAAGTTCCCAATCTTTATGTCGTCCCTTCGACCCTTGATCTTCTTGGAATAGAAATGGAAATTGCACCGGCAAATGACCGTATTCAGAGGTTACAAAATGCCTTGCGAAAAAATCCAAGGGTGACTGAAAAATTCTCATATATCCTGATTGATTGCCCCCCTTCCCTCAACCTTTTGACGCTTAATGCAATGGGCGCGGCCGATTCCGTTCTTGTCCCTTTACAATGCGAGTTTTTGGCTCTTGAAGGTCTAAGTCAACTGTTGGAAACGGTTAAACAGGTCCGTAGTTCCCTCAATCCCTCACTGGAAATACAAGGTATTGTGCTCACCATGTATGATGGCCGTAATAATCTTTCCAATCAGGTTGTAGAGGATGTGCGATCTTTTATGGGGGACAAAGTTTATCAAACCGTCATACCGCGCAATGTTCGTGTATCGGAAGCGCCATCATTCGGTAAACCGGCTCTTCTTTATGATTTGAAATGTGCCGGCAGTCAGGCCTATCTGCAACTAGCTTCGGAAGTTATTCAACGCGAACGGCAATTACGTGCAGCTTAAGATATTAATTTAGGAAAAAACGAGAAAATAGACGAGGAAATAGATATGAGTGACGATCAATCGAAAAAACGGCTTGGACGTGGTCTTGCTGCTCTTATTGGCGATATTGATCTTGGTCTTGATAAGCCGCTCGCAGTTCCAAATACCTCGTCGGAACGGCAGGTGCCTATTGAATTTATTTCCCGTAATCCGCAAAACCCCAGACGTAATTTTACGGAAACCGAGCTTGATGATCTTGCCCAGTCTATTCGTGAACATGGCGTTGTTCAGCCGGTTGTCGTCCGTCCATCGCCCGATCATCCAAACCGCTTCGAATTGATCGCAGGGGAACGTCGTTGGCGTGCTGCACAGCGTGCCAATCTCACCGAAATACCGGTCATTATCCGCGATGTTGATGATCGTACCGCTTTGGAACTTGCCATTATTGAAAATGTTCAAAGAAGCGATCTTAATCCTCTGGAAGAAGGAATGGGTTACCAACAACTGATTGATGAACATGATTATACGCAGGCTGACCTCGCTCAGGTGATTGGAAAAAGCCGCAGCCACGTTGCCAATACACTCCGACTATTAAAATTACCTGCTAAAGTTCAGCAATTCATCAATGAGGGGCAATTGTCGGCCGGTCATGCCCGTTGCCTGATAACAGTCGAAGACCCCTTGGCTCTTGCGGAGAAAATTATTCGTGATGGTTTGTCTGTTCGTCAGGCTGAAGCTCTGGCAAATGGACAATCAAGTGCGAAATCAAAAAGACGCACACCGACCGAAAAAGATGCCGATACCAAGTCACTGGAAAAACTTCTTGCCGATGTTATCGGTATGAAAGTCGCCATCAAACACGGGAAAAAAGGCGGGGACGTAAAAATCCATTATTCTTCGCTGGAGCAGCTCGATGATATCTGCAGGCGTTTACAAAACTAGAAATTTCGAGAGTTTCAGAACTGAATAAAATTTCAGAACTGATGAATAAACCGGCTTTACTTCGGGTTCTCTAACAGAATCCGATAAAAGACTTTGCGTTGTATTGTTAGAACGCTTCTTCGGTAAAAAACGGAATGTTTTTCCATAAAATATATTTGCAAAACGGGCTTTTCTATTAAACAACCCAGGCATTTCTCTTCTTGAGTACAGGTATGCCGGATATTTTCGGAAGACTTTGTCTTGTCAGAAACTTTATTATAGTTTCACCATAGACGTTGTTTTGATTGAAACCGAATATTCATGAGAAAATAGCGGAAGATGACTCCGCCTTTCGCTATTTTGAACGGCGGATCCGTTTACTCGTCGAAGTGTGACGAGACCTTAACCACATCTTTTCTTTATCCGGTGATGCCGCAAAGCACATGGGATTTTATCGGAAGATTATTTAACTAATTGTTTTTAAAACGAATTTATTGATCAAGCAGTTTGCGGATACGGTCGGCAAATTGTTTTCCGAATTCAAGATTCTCTTTTGAAACTGTTGCACTATCATCAAAAAGTGCATCCTGATCGTCGAGAGACGAAGCTGCTGCAAGAGAGGCTTGCAGGGCCAGATAACCAAGGACGTAATCTTTCGGTTCAAGTGTATTTTTTTTCAAAATGTTCATTATGCGTTCATTTTTGGAAATCGTTTTGACAAGACCATCGACGCTCGCGTCATTACCGGTTTCCGATTCAGAAAGCTTGATGGATGCATCAGACAGTTCTTTTTGTACATTTTCCATTTTCACCAGAAACTCCTCATTCAGAGGATATTCGGCAACAATTTTGGGATTGCCTGTTGGTGAAAGATAGAACTCGTTCTGCTTATTATCCTGTTTCGAGGCATCTTCGCCAAAAGCGGCGACCGGAAAAACAATCAAACAAAGGGCAATGACAAATCGCTTGATAAACATTCAGAAATGATCCTTGCGTTTTCTCAATTCGGCAAAAACAGCGACATCCGAAGCATCTTCCATTTTTAATGTGCGGCGTATATCGGGGTCATTACAGCGTAAAAACGGATTTGCCGCTTTCTCGCTTTTGATCGAGCTCGGGAGCGAGGTTTCCCCGACTGCAATAAGCCGGTCAACAGCAGCAGCGCGATTGATAAGCGCAACATTGTCAGGATCGACCGAACGTGCAAACCGAGCATTTTCTTTCGTATATTCATGGCCACAATAAAGTTTGGTATCGTCAGGAAGAGCTTTGAGCTTTTCAAGCGACGAAAACATCACCTTGGCTGTCCCTTCAAACAGTCTTCCGCAGCCCAGAGAAAACAATGTATCACCGGTAAAAACCAGTTTGTCTTCAGGAAAATAATAGCAAACGGAGCCAAGAGTATGACCGGGGGTTTCAAGCACTTTGACATCGAATTTTGCAAATTTACAGCCCGATTTTTCATTGACCGCTTCATCAAGTCCACCAATTTTGTCGGCTTCACGTTCTGGTCCGATGATCTTTGTGCCATAAATGGCTTTAAGTGCTGCAATTCCCTCAATGTGATCCATATGATGATGGGTTATAAAAAGAACATCAAGCTTATAACCTTTTTGGTCAAGCGTTTCACGGATTGCCTTGGCATCCGGCGCATCAATAGCCGCAGTCAGTCCGCTTGCCTCGTCATGAAGCAGCACTCCGAAATTATCACTGCGGCAAATGAACTGTGTAATTTCCATTGTTTCAATCCCATCAATTTTTAAAATTCTCGACTTATTCGTCGAGCTTTGTCTGTTTTACACCTATCGGCGAGGTCGCATGTTTCATGACAACCGGCATTTGCGCAATCATAAAAATAATGGTGATCGGCATGACACCGAAGACCTTGAATGTCGTCCAGAAATCATTGCTGAAATTGCGCCAGACCAATTCGTTCAACACGGCGAGAAAAATAAAAAACCACGCCCAGCGACGGGTTAGAATTTTCCAACCTTCATCATCAAGCTGAAAGGCAGAATCAAGCACATAGCCGAGAAGCGATTTATTGAAAGCGAGACCACCAAAAAGGATAAGGCCGAAGAGTGTGTTGATAATTGTCGGCTTCATTTTGATGAACGTATCATTATGGAGCCAAAGCGTTAAAGCTCCGAAAATCAATACAAATACACCGGAGATAAGCGGCATGATCGGGAGTTTTCGAGCAATAATCCAAGAGGCCACGAGTGCAATAACAATGGCAACCATGAAAATTGCTGTGGCAGGAAAAATCGGTTTTTCAAATCCCTGAAACAGACCAACATGTTTGATAAGCCATTCGCCCTTGTAATTGGCAAAGAAAAACACCACCAGTGGCCCCATTTCCAGAATGAGTTTGAGCGCCGGCGATATATGGAGCTCTTTTACCGCTTTGGTATCTTCCGGATCGGGTTCAAAAAGTGAATTGGTCATTCGTGTTTTCCTGCTATTGCTTCTGCAAAATCCGAAGCTGCAAAGGGCTCGAGGTCATCAATACCCTCTCCTACCCCGATAAAATATACTGGCAATTTGTATTTTGCTGCAATTGCAACGAGAATACCACCGCGCGCTGTCCCATCAAGCTTTGTCATGACAAGGCCATTTACGCCGGCAATATTGCGGAATATTTCCACTTGGTTAAGCGCATTCTGGCCGGTTGTAGCATCAAGTGTTTGCAAAACAGTGTGTGGAGCATCCGGATCATGCTTGCTTAAAACACGCACAATTTTGGCAAGCTCGTCCATAAGCTCCGTTTTATTCTGCAATCGTCCGGCTGTGTCAATGATAAGAACATCACTTCCAGCAGCTTTGGCTTTTTCATAAGCATCATAGGCAAGGCTTGCTGCATCGGCACCGAGTTTGGTTGAAACAACCGGTGCATTGACCCTGTCTCCCCAGATATGGAGCTGTTCGATAGCCGCAGCACGAAAAGTATCACCAGCGGCCAACATCACCTTTAATCCGCCGGTGGTAAGCTTGGCCGCCAATTTTCCGATTGTTGTGGTTTTTCCGGTTCCGTTTACACCGACAACCAATATGACATGCGGTTTGTGACTCAAGTCGAGTTCAAGCGGGCGGGCAACCGGTTCAAGTACTTTCTTGATCTCGTCACTCATGATCGTGCGTACTTCGTCGGTTGATATATCCTTGCCATAGCGGCTCGATGCGAGGGTATCGGTGATACGGATAGCGGTTTCAAGACCAAGATCGGCCTGAATCAATACATCTTCGAGATCTTGTAATGTCGCTTCGTCAAGCTTGCGCTTGGTAAAAATGGAACTGATCGAATCGCCAAGTTGGCGGGAGGAACGGGCTAAGCCCGATTTTAACCGCTCAAACCACGACATTTTTTTTGGTTCATGGAGCGGCAAAGCCGGCTTGATAACCTTGTTTTCGTTCCTCGTCACCTTGTCGGTAATTGTTACGGTTTTGTGAGCCGGAAGGTTTGTTCCTGCCTTTGTTGTCTCTACAGTTTGTGAACCGACAAATTCCGCTTCCGGAACAGTCGGTTTTTTTGCCGGTTGATTTTCTTTCTTTTTCTTTTCGGTTAAAGCAGGTTTTTGATTTTCCGACGGAGTGTGTGGCCGCTCTTCTTTAATTTCGACAGGCTTTTCAGTGTTAGCGGTTTTGTTTTGTTCTTTTGCCTGAGCTGCCTTATAGGCTTCAAAGGGTGACAAAGTGGGCGTTGCCGCGCCTTTTGCCCCTTCGGGTTCTGAATCCGTTTTCGGGTTCGAGCCAAAAGAAAAAACTTTTTTAAATAAACCTTTAGCCATAAAAATCCCCGGTCAGGCAGCGTTACGTTCGGTGAGCTTGGCAATAAGCTTGTCGCCATCCTGGCCGACAATATGGCCTTTAACGATGGTTCCGGCAATTGCACCGTCGATTTTAGTCAGTGTGAAATCTTCCGTGTGGCCGATTCCATCATGTTCGACAAGAATCATGTGTTCGGTGTTTTGTAAATGCTCGAGATGCTTCTTATAGGCTTTTTGTCCCTTTTGCCGCAGTTTTTCGGCCCTCAGTTTGACAATGTGGCGATCAACCTGTGGCATTCGGGCAGCCGGTGTGCCTTCTCGCGGGCTATAAGGAAAGACATGAAGATGTGTCAGTTGACAATCATCAACAAGCGCCAATGTGTTTTCGAACATCTCATCGGTTTCGGTCGGAAAACCGGCAATAAGATCGGCGCCATAAACCATTTCGGGACGCCTTTCGCGTAAATCATTGCAAAACCGGATCGATTGATCGCGTAAATGGCGCCTTTTCATGCGTTTCAAAATCATATTGTCGCCAGCCTGAAGTGAAAGATGCAAATGTGGCATTAACCGTGGTTCATAAGCCAGTAATTCCATCAATTCGTCATCGACTTCTACCGAATCTATGGAAGAGAGGCGCAAACGCGCAAGATCGGGAACGTTTCTCAAAATCGAACCGACAAGTTTTCCGAGCGTTGCCTTTCCGGGAAGATCAGGCCCATAACTGGTAAGATCGACACCGGTGAGGACAACTTCCTGATAGCCGTTTCCGTTAAGGCGTTTTATCTGTTCGACAACCGCACCCATTGGAACCGAGCGTGACGGCCCCCGTCCATAAGGAATAATGCAAAATGTGCAGCGATGATCACAACCGTTTTGCACTTGCACGAATGCGCGTGAATGACCTTCAATCGAGTCAACCATATGGGGCGCATTTTCTTTCACATCCATGATATCGTTGACTTTGAGTTTTTCGTAATTGTTGACACCAAAATCCGGAAGCTGACGATAGAAATGGGCATGCAGTTTTTCTTCATTTCCCAAAACCAGATCAACTTCGTCCATATTGGCAAAATCCTGCCCCAGAGTTTGGGCAGCACAGCCTGTCACAATGATACGTGCAAGCGGGTTTTCGCGCCTTGCTTTGCGTATTGCCTGTTTTGCCTGACGAACTGCTTCGGCCGTGACAGCACATGTATTGAAGATGACAGCGCCGTTTTCCAACTTATCAAGGCCGGCTGCAGCACTTTCTTTGCGCATGACCTCCGATTCAAATGCATTAAGCCGACAGCCGAAGGTGACAATTTCAGTTGCCATTACGAAATCCTTTGATGTTCACCTGAAACCGGATCGAACTTTCCGCTAAATTCGAATTCCGTTGGTCCTGTCATGATGATATGGTTGTCTTTATCCCATAAAATATCAAGTTTTCCACCCGGTAGAGTTACAGTCACATGCCGTTTTGTGAGTGAACGTCTTGATGCGGCAACAGTTGCTGCACAGGAAGCTGTACCACAAGCGCGTGTAAGGCCTGCTCCTCTTTCCCATGTCCGCAAAGTCAACGAAGTGGGTGATGTGACGTGGGCAATCGAAATATTGCAACGTTCGGGAAAAAACGGGTCATGTTCAAGTTCGGGACCATATTTATCAAGAGCTATGTTCTCAATATCATCGCCAACAAAGAAAATTGCATGGGGGTTTCCCATAGAAACCAGCGAGGCATCACGAAGCGGCCCGCGACCGATTTCGGCGTGGTTTGTATCGGCAATGGCATGTGACACAGGTATTTCCTGCCATTCAAGATGCGGAATTCCCATATCGACCGATACCAGACCGTTTTCACGGCGCTTTGCTTTGACAATACCGGCAACGGTATCCAATTTGAAATTGTCGCCCAGATTTTGTTTATAGAGCCATTCAACGACGCAACGTGTACCGTTTCCACAGGCCTGGGCCTTGGATCCATCCGAGTTCCATATGACAATGTGATAATCACTACCGGATTTTGTCGGCTTATGGACTGCCATTATCTGGTCGAAAGCCGTATCGCTTTTTTTTGCCAGAGCGATAGCAGCTTTTGGTGTTATATCGGTTTGGGCCTCGCGCATATCGGCAACAATTATTTCATTGCCGAGGCCATTCATTTTTTCAAAAGGGATCATATTTTGCCATCTACCTGATCTTTATTGCGATAATATGACTGAAACTCCAAAAAAATTCCAGCACAAGTACCTTTAACAGTCGGAATAGACCAGAGATATATAAAACCCGGAAATGTTAAAAATATTGTCCAGATTTTGAAAATGATTGTGGTTCCCAGCATTCAAGGCCGGTTTCCGGTCATATTTTGTTGCTCTTTCCGGTAATTTCTCGATTTAAGGTAAACAGCTTTGCAGAATCGATTGTTTTTAAAAAATACTAATAAAAACAATATGTTATAAAAAATCCTTTAATAATATTATTTTTTCTGGTCGTAACAAAGTCTCGTTCATTGTCCGGTTTCTTTGTGGATGATGAAGAACTCCCGAGGTTTTTCTTTTTTTCTGACACTTTTTTGCTATGTATAGTCTTTAAATAAAATTTAACCATCGTGCCTTCCGTTTGTACGGATTTTTACTGCGCAGTCTAACGATGAAGAAAGTAGGAATATGACAGTCTCGAGGAATTCACTTCTGGTATTGACAGTTATGGCAACAATGCTTGCCGGTTGTGCGAATTCACGATTCGGCAACAATGGCGGCGGTGAGCCACCGCAAGTGGTTATGCCGGGTCCGGCAAGTTCGGGTGGGGTCAGCCAATCAGAGTTGCCACCGCCGGATAATTTTCCGTCTGCGCCCAATAATAGCGTAAGTAGCAGTGCCCCGCAGTCGCAAACCGATGTAGCCAGTCTTCAACCACCTGCAAACGCTTCGGATTTAACGCCGGGAGCAATTGCCGGCGTATGGAAAGCCTCGGTTGGCGGGTTGAATTGCCAGATTGCAACGCCGCAAACAAAATATGGTCAAGGCTATCGCGCCGGTCCGTTGCATTGTCCTGAAGCCTTCTCTAAAGTTGCTTCATGGGCAGTGAGCGGCAAGCAACTGAATTTCTATGATGGTGCTGGAAGTTCGGTTGCCACGCTTTATTCAGCTGGTCCAAGCCGGTTCGAGGGCAATACAGTAAACGGTCAATCTGTTATACTGAGTCGTTAAGCAGAGTTCTTGATAGAGGCCGTTAATGTCCGGCCTCTTCGTTTTTTGATACAAGAAGGGGCTTGTTGATGGGATTAATGCGTGAGCGCTATGATGCGCTGGTTGAAAACGGCGAAATTAGCCGTGATGAAGCGCAAATTGCGTTGATTTCCCATTTTGACCGCCTTCTTGATGAATTGTCGGTAAAACGGATATCACAGAAAAGCTCGCCGCTAGGCTGGCTTTTCGGTAAAAATAAAGACAATCACAGCGGAGTCCGTGGTCTTTATATCTATGGAGAGGTCGGGCGTGGGAAAACCATGCTCATGGATCTGTTTTTTTCGTGTCTCCCTGACGGTGACAAAAGGCGTGCCCATTTCAATGATTTTATGGCAGATGTCCATGACCGGATTAACCGTCACCGGCAGGCATTGACACGGGGCGAGACCAAACAGAACGACCCTATCCCTCCAGTTGCGGCAAGTCTTGCGAAAGAAGCCAAAGTCCTTTGTTTTGACGAGTTTACGGTTACCGATATTGCCGATGCAATGGTGCTATCAAGACTGTTTACCGCTCTTTTCAAAGAAGGTGTAACACTGATTGCAACGTCCAATGTTGCACCTGATAATCTTTATAAAGACGGTCTCAATCGACAGCTATTTTTGCCTTTTATCAAAATTCTCGAAGACAATGTCGAGGTTTTCAATCTGGATGCAGATACCGATTACCGGTTGGAAAAAGCTGACCGCAAACCTGTCTACATTACTCCTTTGGGCCATAAGGCACAGGAAAAGATGGATGCTGCTTGGGCATTGATCGAACAGGGAAAAACTGCAAAATCCGAAATTGTCGACGTTCGAGGACATCCGGTCCATGTACCGCGCGTTGTAAATGACGCTGCCCGTTTCGACTATATTGATCTTTGTGCTATCCCGTTAGCAGCTTCCGACTATCTCGCTTTGTCAGAACGCTACCATACATTTTTCATCGACAACGTTCCGATTATGGATGATGAGCATCGCAACGAGACAAAACGCTTCATTCTGCTGATTGATACACTTTATGACCGTCATATCAGATTGTTTATTTCGGCGGCGGCAACTCCTGATAAACTCTATCAAGGAACGAACCAGACGACCGAAACATTCGAGTTCGAACGGACTGCATCACGTCTTTTTGAAATGCAAAGTCAGGAATATTTGGCCAATTGGACCGAAAAAGAAGGCAAATAGAGCCCAAAAACCGGTAAACACGTTTAAATTGTGTCAATTTGACGCACAAAAGTGAAGAAAAATTGACGTTTACGTAAAGTGAATTCAATATAACCAATTGAATTTATTAGCTTTCGATAAATCTATTGTAATTTTCGACGATTCAGCATATCGACGTAAGAGGTGTAGGTTCTACCACTGTGCTTTTGTAGCAGGTCGAATCTATACGGGAGTATTAACAAACCCGATTTTTTATTTGCGCTTTCAAGCCAATTAAAAATGAGGGGAGTTTTGATCATGTCGGCGAGGAGCAAATCTGCTTTATTTTTCCGACAGTATTTTTTAGGGAAGAAACCAGAATGGCACGCAATAAAATAGCTCTCATCGGTTCAGGGATGATTGGGGGCACATTAGCACACCTGATTGGATTAAAAGAACTTGGCGATGTTGTCTTGTTCGATATTGCCGAGGGTGTGCCACAGGGTAAAGGTCTTGATATTGCCGAATCTTCACCGGTTGAAGGTTTCGACGCCAAATATACCGGCGCCAATAGCTATGCGGCTATCGAAGGCGCCGACGTTATAATCGTCACCGCAGGTGTTCCCCGTAAACCCGGAATGAGCCGTGACGATCTTCTCGGGATCAACCTCAAAGTTATGGAACAGGTTGGCGCCGGAATTAAGAAATACGCTCCCGACGCATTTGTTATCTGCATCACCAATCCGCTTGATGCGATGGTCTGGGCTTTGCAGAAGTTTTCAGGCTTGCCGGCCAATAAGGTTGTTGGCATGGCTGGCGTTCTCGACTCTGCACGGTTCCGTTATTTCCTCGCTGAAGAATTCAAGGTTTCGGTTGATGATGTAACGGCTTTTGTTCTGGGTGGCCACGGTGATTCGATGGTGCCACTTGCCCGTTATTCGACAGTTGCCGGTATTCCTTTACCTGATCTTGTCAAAATGGGTTGGACAACCGAGGCAAAACTCGAAAAAATTATTCAGCGTACCCGCGATGGCGGTGCAGAAATCGTTGGTTTGTTGAAAACCGGTTCGGCTTATTATGCTCCGGCAGCATCGGCCATTTCTATGGCAGAAGCTTATCTGAAAGATAAAAAGCGTGTTGTACCGGTTGCTGCGCATCTTTCTGGCCAGTACGGCGTTAAAGACACATATGTCGGTGTTCCTGTTGTTTTGGGCGCTGGCGGTGTCGAACGCGTTATCGAAATTGAACTTGATAAGAAAGAAAAGGAAGCTTTCGATAAATCTGTTCATGCTGTTCATGGCCTTTGTGAAGCGTGCTTAAAACTTGCACCAAACTTGAAATAAGTGGGGATCACCCCACTTTTTCATTCACTTAAGTCGGATATACCGATTTTCCGGGACCGGACTTTCGGCCCACAATAGAAAAGGAAAAATGAATGAATATCCATGAATATCAGGCCAAGCGTCTGCTTCATGAATATGGCGCACCGATTGCAAACGGTGTTGCTGTCTATTCTGTAGAGCAGGCAGAGGAATGGGCAAAAAAATTGCCTGGACCGCTTTATGTCGTTAAAAGCCAGATTCACGCTGGTGGTCGCGGCAAGGGTAAGTTTAAAGAACTTGGTCCCGATGCAAAAGGTGGCGTCCGTCTTGCAAAATCGGTTGAGGAAGTTGTTGCCAATGTCAAAGAAATGCTTGGCAAAACACTCGTCACCAAGCAGACAGGCCCGGCCGGAAAACAGGTAAATCGTCTTTATATCGAAGATGGTGCCGATATTGAGCGCGAACTTTATCTGTCAATCCTTGTTGACCGTACGGTCGGACAGGTTGCCTTTGTCGTTTCGACAGAAGGCGGTATGGATATTGAAACCGTTGCTCATGACACACCGGAAAAAATTCTCACTCTTCCGATTGATCCGGATAAGGGTGTTACCGCTGAAGACAGCGCAAAACTTTGCGATGCTTTGAAGCTTGATGGTGTTGCTCGTGAAGACGGATTGAAACTTTTCCCGATTCTTTACAAAGCTTTTGTCGAAAAAGACATGAGCCTTCTTGAAATCAACCCGCTGATCGTCATGAAAAATGGTCATCTGCGGTTGCTCGACTCGAAGGTATCGTTCGACAATAACGCACTTTTCCGTCATCCCGACATTGTCGAGTTGCGGGATCCTTCCGAGGAAGATCCGAAGGAAATCGAAGCTTCCAAGCATGATCTTGCCTATATCGCTCTTGATGGCAATATCGGTTGTATGGTCAACGGTGCCGGCCTTGCTATGGCAACGATGGATATCATCAAGCTTTATGGTGGCGAGCCGGCAAACTTTCTTGATGTTGGTGGTGGTGCTTCCAAGGAACGCGTAACTGCCGCTTTCAAGATTATCACAGCCGATCCGCACGTTCAGGGCATATTGGTGAATATTTTCGGCGGCATTATGCGTTGCGATGTTATCGCTGAAGGTGTTCTGGCTGCGGTCAAGGAAGTCGGTTTGAAAGTGCCTCTGGTTATCCGTCTTGAAGGCACGAATGTTGATAAGGGCAAAGCTCTTATTAATGAAAGTGGTCTGAATGTCATCTCGGCAGATGATCTTGACGATGCCGCCAAGAAAATTGTTGCAGCCGTGAAGGGAGCTTGAAGTCATGTCGATTCTTATCAACAAGGATACAAAAGTTCTCGTGCAGGGTTTGACCGGTAAAACCGGTACGTTCCACACCGAACAGGCACTTGCCTATCATGGAACCAAAATGGTTGGTGGCGTGAACCCGAAAAAGGGTGGCGAAACCTGGCATGGCTCCAATGGTGAAGAACTGCCTATTTTTGCAACTGTTGCCGAAGGTAAAGACAAGACCGGTGCCGACGCATCGGTGATTTATGTTCCGCCGGCAGGTGCTGCTGCTGCAATCATGGAAGCAATTGATGCCGAAATCGGCCTTATCGTCTGTATCACGGAAGGTATTCCGGTTCTCGATATGGTCAAGGTAAAGGCAAAATTGAGAAAATCGAAGTCGCGCCTTATCGGCCCGAACTGCCCCGGTGTTCTCACACCTGACGAATGTAAAATCGGCATTATGCCCGGTTCGATCTTCAAAAAAGGTTCAGTCGGTGTTGTATCGCGCTCCGGAACTTTGACCTATGAAGCTGTTTATCAGACAACGGTCGAAGGTTTGGGGCAAACAACAGCCGTCGGCATTGGTGGCGATCCGGTCAAGGGTACCGAATTTATCGACGTACTCGAGATGTTCCTTGCAGATGACGAAACCAAGTCGATCGTTATGATCGGTGAAATTGGCGGTTCTGCCGAGGAAGACGCTTCCCAATTCCTGATTGATGAAGCCAAGAAAGGGCGCAAAAAACCGGTTGTTGGTTTTATCGCCGGTCGTACAGCGCCCAAGGGCCGTACAATGGGGCATGCCGGTGCCGTGATTTCCGGTGGCAAAGGTGGAGCAGAAGACAAGATCGCTGCTATGGAAGCAGCCGGTATTCGTGTTTCTCCCTCGCCCGCACAGATCGGCAAGACCCTCGTCGAGGTTCTCAAAGATTAATAGTAAAAAGCCACCCGGGCGACTGGTTCGGGTGGCTTGATTTTTTTAACAGAAGCAAATGCTTCTTCAACACCAATTCGTAGGGTGTTCCCGCGGATATTAAGGAGACGGAACAGGTGTTCCGGCAGAATATATGGCAAGGCAGGACCAGACAAACGATCTTTTTGAACAAACTTCGTTTTTATATGGTGGCAATGCTGACTATATAGATCAGCTTTATGCCGAATATGAGAAAAATCCCGCTGGCGTAGATCCGCAATGGCGTGAATTTTTTGATAATTTGAAAGACAATAAGGAAGATGTGCTGAAAAATGCTGAAGGCGCATCCTGGCAGCGTGACAATTGGCCGGTAAAACCGGTAGGCGAGCTGGTATCGGCTCTGGACGGTGATTGGTCCGCTGTTGAAAAACATATGGGCGACAAGCTCAAAGGCAAAGCAGCAGAAGCGGCCAAAAAAGGCGGTTCGGCTGTAAGCGATGCCGATATTATTCAGGCTACACGCGATTCAGTGCGCGCAATTATGATGATCCGCGCCTATCGTATACGCGGACATCTTCATGCGAAACTCGATCCGTTGCAATTGCGTGAAGCACCGGAAGATTATAACGAATTGTCGCCTGAAACCTATGGTTTCACAACGGCCGATTATGACCGTAAAATATTTATCGACAATGTTCTCGGGCTTGAATATGCAACAATCCCGCAAATGTTGGAAATATTGAAAAACACCTATTGCAATACAATCGGTGTCGAATTCATGCATATTTCCGATCCGGCAGAAAAAAGCTGGATTCAGGAGCGTATCGAAGGCCCGAATAATTGGGTATCGTTCACGCCTGAAGGTAAAAAGGCTATTGTTCATAAGCTCGTAGAAGCCGAAGGTTTCGAAAAGTTTCTTGATACAAAATATAAGGGCACAAAGCGTTTCGGCCTTGATGGCGGTGAATCGCTTATTCCGGCTCTTGAACAGATCATCAAGCGCGGTGGTGCTCTTGGTGTTGAAGAAATCGTTTTCGGCATGGCTCACCGTGGACGTCTTAACGTTCTTTCTCAGGTGCTCTCCAAGCCTCATCGCGCAATCTTCCATGAATTCAAGGGTGGTTCTTATAAGCCTGATGATGTTGAAGGTTCGGGCGATGTGAAATACCACTTGGGTACATCTTCCGATCGCGAGTTCGATGGCAACAAGGTGCATTTGTCACTTCTTGCCAACCCGTCCCACCTCGAAATTGTCGACCCTGTTGTTATCGGTAAAACCCGTGCAAAACAGGATTTGCTTGCCGGTCCGAGCCGCAGTGATCTTGTTCCGCTCAGTGAACGGGCAAAAGTTATGCCGGTTCTTATCCATGGTGATGCAGCTTTTGCAGGGCAGGGTGTTATCCAGGAAACATTGGGTCTTTCGGGACTGAAAGGTTTCCGTGTTGCCGGCTCTATCCACTTCATCATCAACAACCAGATCGGCTTTACCACCAATCCGCGTTTCGGTCGCTCGACGCCTTATCCATCAGATATTGCCAAGATGATCGACGCACCGATTTTCCACGTCAATGGCGATGATCCGGAAGCGGTTGTTTATGTTGCCAAGGTTGCAACAGAATTCCGCATGATTTTCCATAAGCCGGTTGTTATCGACATGTTCTGCTATCGCCGGTTTGGTCACAATGAAGGTGATGAACCGTCCTTCACGCAGCCATTGATGTATAAAGCCATTCGTGGTCATAAAACCACTTTGGAACTTTATGGCGAGAAGCTGGAAAAAGAAGGCCTTATCAAGGCTGAAGAACTCGACCAGCAAAAGCGCGAGTGGCACGATAAGCTTGAAAAAGAGTTTGAAGCCGCCACTTCCTATAAACCCAACAAGGCCGATTGGCTTGATGGCACATGGACAGGCTTGAAAGCCGCCGACAATGCCGACGATCAACGTCGTGGCGCAACCGGCGTGCCGATCAAGACACTGAAAGAAATTGGTGAACGTCTGGTTGACATTCCGGCCGATTTCCATGTTCACAAGACCATTAAGCGCTTCCTTGATAACCGTGCAAAAATGTTTGCAACAGGCGAAGGAATCGATTGGGCAACCGGTGAAGCTTTGGCTTTCGGTTCACTCGTTATAGAAGGTGCACCGGTTCGTCTTTCCGGTGAAGATGTCGAACGTGGTACATTCAGCCAGCGTCATTCTGTTCTTTATGATCAGGAAAACGAAAACCGCTATATCCCGTTGAACAATCTTAAAAAGGGTCAGGCCATTTATGAGCCTGTCAACTCGATGCTTTCGGAAGAAGGTGTATTGGGATTTGAATATGGATATTCGTTGGCACAACCGCTCGGCTTGAACTTGTGGGAAGCCCAATTCGGTGACTTCGCCAATGGTGCGCAGGTTCTTTTCGACCAATTCATTTCCTCGGGCGAACGCAAATGGCTGCGTATGAGCGGCCTTGTCTGCCTGTTGCCGCATGGATTTGAAGGTCAGGGACCTGAACACTCTTCAGCCCGCCTTGAACGTTATCTGCAACTATGTGCAGAAGATAATATGCAGGTTGCCAATTGTACGACACCGGCAAATTACTTCCACATTTTGCGCCGTCAGATCAAACGCGATTTCCGCAAACCGCTGATCTTGATGACACCGAAATCCTTGTTGCGTCACAAACGCGCCGTCTCTTCGTTGAGCGATATGGGAGCCGATACAACCTTCCATCGCTTGCTGCTTGATGACGCCCAACAGCTCAAGGATCAGGCAATCAAGTTGCAGAAAGACAACAAGATCCGTCGCGTCGTTCTCTGCTCCGGCAAGGTCTATTATGACCTTTACGAAGAGCGCGAAAAACGCGGAATCGATGATGTCTATCTGTTGCGTGTTGAACAGCTTTACCCGTTCCCGGCAAAAGCCTTGATCACTGTTCTTTCCCGCTTCTTGCAGGCGGAAATCGTCTGGTGTCAGGAAGAGCCGAAAAATATGGGTGCCTGGTCATTTATCGAACCGTATCTTGAATGGGTACTGGCTCATATCGGTGCGAAATATCCGCGTGCCCGTTATGCCGGTCGTCCAGCAAGTGCTTCGCCTGCAACCGGGCTTATGTCGCAACATCTTCAACAGCTTGCCGCGTTCCTTGAAGACGCGTTGGCTTAATTCTCAAATCACTCTGACGTATGGAAAAAAATTATGGCTAATGAAATCCGTGTTCCTACTCTGGGCGAGTCCGTTACTGAAGCAACCATTGGGAAATGGTTCAAAAAGGTTGGCGATGCTGTCGCTATGGACGAGCCCTTGGTTGAACTTGAAACCGATAAAGTAACAGTCGAGGTTCCCTCGCCTGTTGCAGGAAAATTGACTGAAATTGCCGCCAAAGAAGGTGACAATGTCGAAGTTGGCGCGCTTCTCGGCTCGATCGAGGCGGGCGCTGCCGGCAATGTTGCTCCGCAGCCAAAGCCTGCCCAACCGGCACCAAGCGCTCCTGCACCACAACCGGCAGCAAGTGCACCGGCAGCCGCTTCCGGCTCGATGCAGCCTGCTCCTTCAGCGGCCAAGCTCATGGCTGAAAACAATTTGTCAGCCGGTCAGGTTGACGGTTCGGGCAAGCGTGGACAGGTCCTCAAAGGCGATGTTCTTGATGCTCTTGCAAAAGGCATTTCGGCTTCAGCTCCTGTTGCTGCACCGCGCGTGGCTTCCCAGCCGCAAGATGCTGCACGTGAAGAACGCGTCCGCATGACAAAATTGCGCCAGACCATTGCCCGTCGTTTGAAAGACGCACAAAACACCATGGCGATGCTCACCACTTTCAACGAAGTGGACATGTCGGCTATTATGGACTTGCGTAAACGCTACAAGGAAATGTTCGAGAAGAAACATGGCGTCAAGCTCGGCTTCATGGGCTTCTTCACCAAGGCTGTTTGCCACGCTTTGAAAGAAGTTCCTGCTGTTAATGCCGAAATCGACGGCACCGACATTATTTATAAAAATTATGTCAATGCCGGTATTGCTGTTGGTACAGCCAAAGGCCTTGTTGTTCCGGTTGTCCGTGACGCAGACCAGCTTTCAATCGCAGGCATCGAAAAAGAAATCGGTCGTCTTGGACGTCTCGCACGTGATGGCAAGCTTGCTGTCGCTGATATGCAGGGTGGCACATTCACCATCACCAATGGCGGTGTTTATGGTTCATTGATGTCCACACCTATCCTCAATGCTCCTCAATCGGGTATTCTGGGTATGCATGCCATTAAAGAACGTGCTGTTGTCGTCAATGGCGAGGTTGTTGCCCGTCCGATGATGTATCTGGCTCTGTCTTATGACCACCGTATCGTTGATGGTCAGGAGGCTGTTACATTCCTCGTTCGCGTTAAAGAATGCCTTGAAGATCCGGAACGTCTCGTTATTGATCTTTAAAATAGGATAGTCGTAAATGAATGCACCAGCAGCATTATTGGCCATAAGTGTCATATTGTTGTTGGTGCATATTTTTTTACAGGCTTTTCTCACAACACGTGAGTTGGGAAGAAGCTGGAACGCTGGACCAAGAGATGGCGGAGAAACACCGAAATCAATTTATGCCGGTCGGGCAATGCGTGCGAGCGCCAATTTCCGTGAAACTTATCCGGCATTTCTGGCATTGATGTTGCTTGGTGATTTAGCACCCAATAACATCATGTTGACCGTGGCCGGTGGCTCCATATGGGTCATAGCAAGAATTATCTATATTCCGCTTTACCTCTTGGGTATCCCCTATATCCGCAGCATTGTCTGGCTGGTTTCCATTTTCGGATTGGTCATCATGCTTTTTGCTGCTTTCTGGAGATAATTGATGGCTCCTTATTTTGTCGAATGGTCAACATTGATGGCGGTATTCGCAATTGCGGCCATAACGCCGGGAGCCGATTTCGCACTGATTTTGCGTCAATCCCTGGTTCATGGGCGTGAGGCCGCTTTTGCGACAGCTTTCGGCATTGGTGCGGCTTTGCTCTTTCACGTGAGTTACACGATTCTGGGACTAGGGTTGCTCATCTCGAAATCCCTTATTCTGTTTAATGTCGTTAAGTGGCTGGGTGTTCTCTATCTTCTCTATATCGGCATTAAAAGCATTACCTCGCGTGGTATTGCGGGAGGAAAAAACGAAAATAGGAAGAGCGAAAAAACACGGCAGAGTCTGAAAAAAGCATTTTTTGCCGGATTTACCGTCAACGCTCTTAATCCCAAAGCGGTGTTTTTCTTTCTTTCGATTTTTTCGACATTTGTTGCACCGGTAACGCCTATGGCAGTCAAGTTTTGCTATGGTTTATCGATGTCGGCACTTCTTATTGGATGGTTTCTAATGGTTGGCATTTTTATGACAACCCCTGCCATCCGGTCATTATATCAACGCGCCGCCAAATGGATTGATCGCCTTTGCGGAGCGGTTTTCATCGCATTCAGTATCAGGCTTATGTTTCAGAAAGCCTCTTAAGTTTTAGAATTTTCAGGTCTCAGCGGCCGTAACGAAAGGAAAAAGAATGTCTTATGATGTTGTCGTAATTGGAGCGGGTCCCGGTGGATATGTTGCAGCAATCAAGGCAGCGCAACTCGGGCTAAAAACAGCAATCGTGGAAAAGCGCAATACATTGGGTGGTACATGTCTCAATGTCGGCTGTATTCCTTCCAAAGCGCTGCTCTATGCTTCAGAAATTTTTGCCTCGGCTCAACATGGCTTCGAGGCTTTGGGTGTTTCGGTTTCCAAACCCAAACTCGACCTTGCCGGCATGATGGCTCACAAGCAGAAAACCGTTGATGGTAATACAAGCGGTGTCGCGTTTTTGATGAAGAAAAACAAAATTGACACCATTTACGGCACGGCCAAAATTCTTGGTGCAGGCAAAGTCGAAGTTGCTGCCAAAGATGGCTCGAAACAGACGCTTGAGACCAAAAATATCATCATTGCAACAGGTTCCGACGTTGCCGGTATTCCGGGGATGAAGATCGATATCGATGAAAAAGTTATCGTTTCCTCAACCGGTGCTTTGTCGCTTTCCAAAGTGCCCCAGCACATGGTCGTTGTCGGTGCCGGTGTGATCGGCTCCGAGCTTGGTTCGGTGTGGAGCCGCCTTGGTGCAAAAGTCACAGTTGTCGAATTCCTCGACAAAGTTCTTGGGCCGATGGATGGTGAAGTGTCCAAACAGTTCCAGAAACTCATGGAAAAACAGGGTATTGAATATAAGCTCGGCGCAAAAGTAACCGGCGTTGAAAAAACCGCATCCGGTGCAAAAGTTACTTTTGAACCGGTTAAGGGTGGTTCCGCTGAAACTCTTGAAGCAGACATTGTTCTCGTTGCTACCGGTCGTCGTCCTTACACAGAAGGGCTTGGTCTCAAAGAAGCCGGTGTAACACTGGATGAACGTGGTCGGGTGAATATCGATTCACATTGGCAAACGAATATTGCCGGAATTTACGCAATTGGAGATGTTGTCAAAGGTCCGATGCTTGCCCATAAAGCGGAAGATGAAGGCGTTGCTCTGGCTGAAATTCTTGCCGGTCAGAAAGGCCATGTCAATTATGATGTTATTCCGAGCGTCGTTTATACAGAGCCGGAAGTTGCATCTGTTGGCAAAACCGAAGAAGAGCTTAAAGCTGCCGGTATCGAATATCGCGTTGGCAAATTCCCCTTCTCTGCCAATGGTCGTGCCCGCGCTATGTTGAAGACTGACGGATTTGTAAAAATCCTCGCTTGTGCAAAGACCGACAAGGTTCTGGGCGGCCATATTCTTGGCTTTGGTGCCGGTGAAATGATTCACGAAATTGCTGTGTTGATGGAATTTGGCGGCTCCTCGGAAGATCTGGCACGGACCTGCCATGCTCACCCGACAATGTCGGAAGCTGTTAAAGAGGCTGCATTGGCCGCTTTTTCAAAACCGATCAATATGTAAGCGAATTGACATATTATTCAAAAAGGCTGCCTTCGGGTGGCCTTTTTATTAAAATCAAACCGGATTAGTCACTCCGGAATTTTCAGGTCACGTGGAAATGCGAATAACACTTCTATTCAGAGCCTCAAGCTTAAATTAAGGAAAATACGACGGTAATACTCGTATTGACGAAAGCTGTGATAGGGATTCGCTTCGAGCTTTCCCATTTAAAGAAATCATTGTTGATTTAATAAAAAATGATTGAACCGGAAAAACAGAAAAAATGTTTATCCGGTACCGGTCGCAATCGGGCGTGTGAGATCATGATTTCCTGCCTTCATGAGCTTTTAATACCGGCAGCAAAAGAAAACCTTCTACCGTTTTGTTGCTTTTAAAATTGTCAGAATTTGATGGGGCTAACCTGATAGCCATGTTTGCGTAATTGTTCGACAAGTCCACTATCGTCGACCAAATGTGCCGCTCCGATCGCTATAAAGCTATTTCCTTTTTCAATCAAAGGAAGTGAACGTTCAGACATGCGTAAATTGCGTTTTGTCATCAGAATATCTTTAAAAATTTCCTGGTCTTTTTTGCTGATCGTTGTTTTGAACATAGTATCAAGAACCAGAATTTCTCCAATGCGACTTTGTTTATAAAGTTGCGTTTCGGTATAAAACATATTGGAGTAAAACTTGGGGTTATTGAGGTAGTCTTCGATCGACCTTGCCTGAAAACTTAAAGGCAGTTTTTCAATTGCAGACAACTGTTCATCGACTGTTTCAAGACCGATAACCGGTTTTCCGATTTTTTTGGCGTTTTGCCCGATTTCTACATCAAGTGCACGGTATCCATAGGCTTCCCGACGGGCCTCGCAGGCCGGTAGGCTCAATGTCATCCATATGAACCATGGTTTGTTATTGGAGATAAGATCAAAAGGAAGGTTGTGGTTTTCAAATGTAGCTTTGAGTTTATTGAATTCTTGCCGCGAAAGTCCGTCCTTGAAACTCTCGCCTTTTTTGGCAGTCAGAAAATCGGGCGAGGCAGCAAGTTTTGCAGCCATGGCTTTACCGTTATCATCCGTCGCTTCACTCAACTCTAGGGCAACACGGTCTGCATTCTCAAGTGCTGTTTTGACTTTAGGAGCGAGATTGACAATTTCCGGATCGGTCACGTGCATTGTGCCAAAAAGATAGGATGGTTTGGTTCCTTTCTTTTCAACCTTCCAGAATCGGGCATTGCCATTTTTTATTTTCTTGGCACGCTCCAAGAATTTCCGGTTTTCTTCTTTTGAAAATTTTTCGGTTAAATCCTCGCCCGAGCAGGCGGGCGGCTCTGCTTGTTTTTTTTGTTCAAGCAGTGCTTTCGGTAAAAATTTTTCAAAAAGTTTTGGCTGTGGGGGCGTCTCGCTTTCACTTAAAGCGGATGAAGAAAAGCAAAAAGTGCCGGCAAAAACAGCAAAAAGAAACGTAAAACTTTTCAACAATCTCGAGATCATCCTGAAATTTGTTCCGCTTTTCTTTTGCATCACAGCCTTCCGCTTTGCCAGCACTTGTCAGTCATTAAAGCTATAAATCGAGTTTTTTATCTTCTTTTCCTTCGCGAATTCGGGTGGGTAGCCCCATTTCATCAAGCTTCTTCAGAAATGGTTCCGGTGGCAATTCTTCCACATTGGCCATGGTTTTTACATCCCAATCACCAAGAGCCACCAAGATAGCCGCCGCAACGGCCGGAACACCGGCTGTATAGGAAATAGCTTGCGAACCTGTTTCAAGATAGGCTTCTCTGTGGTCGGCAATATTATAGATGAACAGTTCACGGTGTTTACCGTCTTTTTCACCTTTGATAAGGTCGCCAATACAGGTCTTGCCGGTATAATCGGGTGCGAGCGAAGATGGGTCCGGCAAAACAGCTTTGACCACTTTAAGCGGCACAACTTCCAGACCTTCAGCAGTTTTTATGGGTTGTTCGGATAGAAGTCCAAGATTTTTCAATACATTGAACACGGTGATATAACGTTCACCAAACCCCATCCAGAAGCGGATATTCGGCACATCAAGATTTTTTGACAAAGAATGGATTTCGTCATGACCGGTCATATAGGTGTTGCGCCTGCCGACAACCGGCAAATCCCATTCATGACCGATTTCAAACATTTTGTTTGAAACCCACTTGCTGTCTTGCCACGACCAGACCTGACCGGTAAATTCGCGGAAATTGATTTCCGGATCGAAATTGGTGGCAAACCAGCGCCCGTGACTACCGGCATTGATATCAATAATATCAATATCGCTGATTTTGTCGAAATAGTCCTGATGGGCGAGCGCTGCATAAGCATTGACCACACCGGGGTCAAATCCTGCTCCAAGGATGGCCGTCACTTTATGGGCTTCACATTCTTCGCGGCGCGGCCATTCATAATTGCCATACCAGGGGGGTGTTTCGCATATTTTTAGCGGATCCTCATGAATAGCCGTATCAATATAGGCTGCACCGGTCTCGATACAGGCCGACAGAACCGACATATTGAGAAAAGCCGAGCCGACATTGATAACAATCCGACTTTTTGTTTTGCGAATAAGGTCTGCCGTCGATTTTATATCCATCGCGTCAAGATGGTGCGTTTCGAACACACCCTTTACCTTCATGGATTTTTTCTCTTTGACGGATGCAATGATCGATTCGCATTTTTGCAATGTTCGTGATGCGATATGAAGATCACCGAGAATATCGTTATGTTGGGCGCATTTATGAGCAACCACCTGAGCTACTCCACCTGCTCCGATAATCAGGATATTCTTTTTCATTCCCGGTTTGTCTCCTAAATTCTGCTTTCAAAATCTTTGTTAAATTTGGAGCCTTTTTCACGAAAGGCTTTCACAATAGTCTTTATACCCGAATTCACGTTGAACACGAATGGTTCCATCCAATTCTTTTATCGCAATAGCGGGCATATTAAGACCATTGAACCAATTTTTTTTCACCATTGTATAACCGGCGGCATCTTCTATCGACAAATGGTCTCCTATTTTCAACTTTTCAGGAAAACGGAAGGTTCCGAAAATATCGCCGGCAAGGCATGATTTGCCGCAAATCATAATTTCATGCGCCCCCTGATTTGGCGAAATTTTTGCTTTTTCCCGATAAACAAGAAGGTCAAGCATATGAGCTTCAATGGAACTGTCAACAATAGCGAGATCCTTGCCATTATGCATGGTGTCAAGAACCGTAACTTCAAGTGTTGCGCTATTGGTAATCGAAGCTTCTCCCGGTTCAAGATAAACCGTAACGCCATATTTATCCGAAAAACGTTTGAGCCTGTCGGCAAAAGCTTCAAGCGGATAATCTTTACCGGTAAAATAAATACCGCCGCCGAGGCTGATCCATTGCACATGGTGAAAAAGTTGGCCAAATTTTTGTTCTATATCGGAAAGCATCCGGTCAAACAAAGCAAAATCGCCATTCTCGCAGTTATAATGAATCATAAAACCGTTGACGAGCGGCAAAACCGCTTCGATCTTTTCGTAACTTGTTTCGCCAAGACGGCTGAAAGGGCGCGCAGGGTCGGCAAGGTCGAAGCCGGAATAGCTTACTCCCGGATTTAAACGCAAACCTCTCCCGATATTTTCGGATTTTTTTTCAAATCGATGAAGCTGATTGATGGAATTGAATATGATTGTATCGGCATAAGTGATCACCTCATCAATCTCGTAATCGGCCCAGGCAACTGAATAGGCATGGGTTTCTTTGCCGAATTTTTCTTTTCCCAAACGAAGTTCATAAAGTGATGATGATGTGGTGCCATCCATATATTGCGCCATAAAATCGAAAACGCCCCATGTTGCAAAACATTTCAATGCCAGAAGCGATTTGGCACCCGACAAATCACGAAGACGCGCAATTTTTTCCATATTGCGTATCAACTTCGATTTATCGACAAGGTAATAGGGCGTTTGAAGCATTTTTAAATCCTGCAATATCCGGTTCTGTCCGATGGCTCTTGAAGCCTCGACCACATATAGAAACACATTCCTATAAGAGCAAATATGTTCTTCATTAACTATAGCAAAAAAGAGTCCGGTTTTCTCGATTTGATGTCTGCTATAGTCTTCATGTGTCGTTCCGGGAAGGATTCTTAATGCGTAAATTCAATAAACCTTTTTACTTGTTTGTCGGACTGCCAGTGATCGGTTTGGTTGCGACATTTTCATCACTTGCTTCCGATCTTGATGAGAATCTCGTCGTTGCGCAAAACACCAGAACGACCGGATCGTCAGCCATTACCAGTACGAGCCGAGGCGAATTGAACGGTTTCAAAGGCTATCGCCATCACCGTACCGGTTATAGAAAGCATACAGATGGCTGGTGGTATCCGGAAGCAGCGTTTCAACCGGGCGCACACGCCGATAGCACCAGTGTGAAACCTAAAAAAGCTCAACAAAAATCCAGAAAAGACGACGATAAACCATGGCTTATCAAAAACCATGTCGATTTTTGTTCGTCAAAATATAAGTCCTATACAAGTTCCGATAACAGCTATCAGCCTTTTGACGGTCCGCGAAAACAATGTGTATCGCGCTATTACAGTCCGAAATGAAAATCGTCTGATTGATGGCAATCGAACTTTATAAACGCTGCAATCCGGTTCAATGAGAAAAATTTGGAAAAAACGATAAATTTTTCTCTGTTAAGCTTTTGAAAAGGCTTGCGTCATATGCTTGAAACCATCCAATATGGAGTTGAGGTAATACCGATTCATTTCCGGTGACCTATATAGAAACGAGGCCCCGAAAAACAGGATGGTGTATAGATAATGACAACACGGGAAGCAATCTTGATATTGCTGGTAATACTTCCCTTTGTCGGTAGTGCCATTATCGGTTTTTTTCGTTCTACAGCAAAAAACAATGAAGCATGGTTTGTTGGTGCGATTGCGCTTATGGCACTGTTTTGCACCATTATGCTCTATCCGGCCATTTCAGCCGACAATGTTATAAGACTTGATATTTCATGGTTGCCGCAATGGGGATTGAATTTCACCTTGCGGATAGATGGGTTTTCCTGGTTGTTTGCACTTCTGATAACGGGTATCGGCCTGCTCGTTGTTGTCTATGCCCGTTATTATATGAATCCGGCCGATCCCGTGCCGCGTTTTTTTTCATTCCTGCTTGCTTTTATGGGCTCGATGCTCGGAATGGTGTTGTCGGGCAATATTGTTCTCCTCGTTATTTTCTGGGAACTCACCAGTATTTTCTCGTTTTTGCTGATTGGCTATTGGTATCATAATGCAAGTGCACGTGACGGTGCACGCATGGCTCTGACTGTAACAGGATTCGGCGGCTTTGCACTTCTTGTCGGCATGTTGATTATCGGTCACATTGTCGGCAGTTATGATTTGGATGTGGTGTTAAATTCGGGTTCACTCATCAAGAGAAGCCCGCTTTATATTCCGGCACTTGTCTGCGTGCTTCTCGGAGCATTGACAAAGAGCGCACAATTTCCGTTCCATTTCTGGCTCCCTAATGCAATGGCCGCGCCAACGCCGGTTTCTGCCTATCTCCATTCGGCAACAATGGTCAAAGCCGGTGTGTTTCTTATGATTCGGTTCTGGCCGGTATTGTCAGGAACAGAAGCTTGGTTCTGGATTATCGGGCTTTGCGGCTTGATCACGCTTTTGATTGGAGCCTATTTTGCCATGTTCCAACAAGACCTTAAAGGTCTGCTTGCCTATTCGACAATCAGTCATCTGGGGTTAATAACCACGCTCTTAAGTCTTGCAAGTCCGCTTGCTTGCGTTGCAGCGATTTTTCATACCGTCAACCATGCCATTTTCAAGGCATCATTATTTATGGCAGCGGGCATTATCGACCACGAAACGGGAACCCGCGATATGCGCAAATTGTCGGGGCTTTTCCGCTATATGCCGTTTACCGGTACGCTGGCGCTGGTTGCAAGTGCTGCCATGGCAGGTGTGCCGCTTCTCAACGGCTTCATATCGAAGGAAATGTTTTTTGCCGAAGCGGTTGAAGTCCATCTGGAATCCTGGCTCGACAAAAGTACACCCTATCTTGCAACGCTGGCGGGATTGTTGAGTGTTACCTATTCGGTGCGTTTTATCCACGGAGTATTTTTTGGCGGAAAACCGCATGATTTGCCAAAAACGCCGCACGAACCCCCGCATTTCATGCGTTTTCCAATCGAGTTGTTGGTATTTTTATGCCTTCTCATCGGCATATTTCCGAAATTTGCCATTGGTGGCATTTTGGGAACAGCGGTCCATTCTGTATTGGGGGCAGAAACGCCGCATTATGATCTGGCTTTATGGCATGGTTTCAATACGCCGCTTGTCATGAGCCTCGTTGCTTTGATCGGCGGACTGATACTTTATATTCTCACGCGCAAATATCTGAAATCCTGTGAAGGTGGTCCGCCATTTTTCAGACATTTGAAAGGGCAGCGTATTTTTGAACGCGTATTGGTAACAATATCATGGAAATGGGCGCGTTCGGCCGAGGCTTTTCTTTCTACCCGTCGTCTGCAAGTGGAAGCACGCTGGATTATCCTTGCGCCAATCGTTGCACTCTTGTTGTTGATTGCCGGCAATCAATGGATTGACGCGGGTGCATTGCCGCTTTTTCCGCTTGACCTACCATTTTTAATTATCTGGTTGATCGGTGGTGTTTGCGCAATATTGGTTGCGTGGCAGGCAAAATTCCACCGTTTTGCTTCGTTGATACTTTTAGGTGTTACGGGGCTTATGACCTGTGCCACATTCCTGTGGCTTTCAGCACCCGATCTTGCATTGACACAACTGGTTGTGGAGGTTGTTACAACCGTTCTTTTGCTTTTGGGGCTCAGGTGGCTACCCAAACGCTTGCAAGCACCTGATCCTATGCCGGACGGTTTCACACCTTGGTTGAGAAGAGGCCGCGATTTGCTCATTGCTATTGCCGGCGGGGGCGGTTTGGCGTGGCTTTCCTATTGTGTGATGACCCGTCCGCAAGGCGAAACAATTTCAGACTTTTTCCTCACCCATTCCTATTCCGATGCGGGTGGTCGCAATGTCGTTAATGTACTTCTCGTGGATTTTCGTGGCTTTGACACGATGGGTGAAATAACGGTGCTTGGCATTGTGGCGCTCACCGTTTTTGCCCTTTTGAGGCGTTTCCGTCCGGCAGTTGAAAGCATTGAGGCACCGACACAACAACAGGTCCAGTCGGCTTTTGACGAAGCAAGGCCCGACCGCAAGGTTGGTGATACCGTTTCCGATTATCTTGTTATTCCACGCATTATCATGCATTGGCTTTTTCCGGTTATTATGGCCTTCGCCGTCTATTTGTTTATGCGCGGGCATGATTTGCCTGGTGGCGGTTTTGCCGGCGGTGTCACTATGGCCATCGGATTTATTCTGCAATATGTGGCTTCAGGAACGCGGTGGGTGGAAAGTCATCTGAAAGTTTTACCGCTGCGCTGGATCGGATTCGGTATTCTTCTGGCTTTGGTAACAGGCGTCGGTTCATGGGTCTTCGGCTATCCGTTTCTTACCTCCTATTTTCAATATACGAAGATTCCTTTCATCGGAAAAATGCCGACAGCCAGTGCTATGGCGTTCGACCTCGGTGTCTTTTCACTCGTTGTCGGTGCAACTGTGCTGATGCTCATCGCGATAGCGCACCAATCAATCCGGCATTATCGCGTTGGTAAAAGAACTGCGGAAAAAGAGGAGGGACGCTGATGGAAATTGTTCTTTCTCTCGGTATCGGTGTGCTTGCAGGTTCAGGAATCTGGCTCCTTTTGCGGCCAAGAACCTATCAGGTCATTCTAGGGCTTTCGCTTATTTCCTATGCGGTCAATCTGTTTATTTTTTCAATGGCGCGTCCCCGCTCGAATGCAGCACCGATTGTTGACCCTTCCAATCCTGTCAATCCGGCAAATTATGCCGATCCGATACCGCAAGCGCTGGTTCTTACAGCCATTGTGATCGGTTTTGCGACAACCGCATTATTTCTTGTTATTTTGCTGGTTTCACGAGGGCTAACCGGTTCGGACCATGTCGATGGAAGGGAAAATAAATGATCAATTATTTTCTTCACCATCTCGTTATTCTGCCCATTCTCCTTCCTATTGCGACTGCGGCACTTCTGCTTTTTTACGATGAGAGACGCCGCAAACTCAAATTATGGATAAGCCTTTCTTCAATAGGGCTACTTGTTCTTGTTTCGATCGGATTGATCGGGCGAGCTATTGATTTTTCACCCCATGCAGAGGTTTATAACCTCGGAAATTGGCAAGCTCCTTTCGGAATAGTTCTGGTGCTTGACCGGTTAAGTGCAGCTATGGTTTTTCTGGCAAGCATTCTTGCGGTGGCTTCATTGGTATTTTCGGCTGCCCATTGGCATAAAGCCGGACCACATTTCCATTCTCTTATGCAATTCATGATTGCCGGTGTAAACGGCGCATTCCTGACCGGTGATCTGTTCAATCTCTTTGTGTTTTTTGAAGTTATGTTGACAGCATCCTATGGGCTTGCCCTCCACGGTAGCGGGCAGGCAAAGGTGCGCGCCGGTATGCATTATGTGGTGATCAATCTTATTGCCTCTTCGTTTTTTCTGATTGGCGCAGCCCTCATTTACGGTGTTTGCGGAACATTGAATATGGCCGATCTTGCGTTGAAGCTCCAAACTCTCAAATCGGCCGATCGTATTATTTTTGAGTCCGGCGCGGCAATTCTCGGAATTGCCTTTCTGGTCAAAGCCGGCATGTGGCCACTCAACTTCTGGCTGACACCGACTTATAGTTCTGCTGCTGCACCAGTCGGTGCAACATTTGCTATTTTGAGCAAGGTCGGAATTTACGTTGTTTTGCGGCTTACATTATTGGTCTTTGGAACAAATGGCGGAACTTTGACCGGTTTTGGCAATGACATATTGTTTTATGGCGGGCTCGCAACTTTGATATTCGGTTTTATTGGAGTGCTTGCAAGTCAGGCTCTGGGACGGCTTGCCTCCTATAGCGTTCTGGTTTCATCGGGAACGCTGCTTGCGGCTATCGGAACCGGCAATGCTTCGCTCACCGCTGGCGCGCTTTTTTATATTGTCTCTTCCACTTTGTCGCTTGCGGCATTTTTTCTCCTCGTCGAACTCGTCGAACGCAGTCAGGATACAGCAGCCAATGTTCTTGCGGTAACAATGGAAGTTTATGGCGAAGACGAGGAAGATGAAGAGGATGAAGTCGGCACTTATATTCCGGCAACGCTTGCAATTCTCGGAGCATGTTTCGGAATAACGGCTATTCTCATTATCGGTATGCCGCCATTTTCGGGGTTTGTCGCAAAATTCATGATGATTACCGGTGTCTTCAATCCGGACGGATTAAACGGTAATGGTTATCAACCAAGCGCGAGGGATTGGACTTTTGTCGCTCTTCTCATCTTTTCCGGTTTTGCCGCACTTATCGCCATGACGAGAACCGGCATCCGCACTTTCTGGGCGTCGATTGAAGGGAAAGTGCCACGCGTGCAAGTAATAGAATTTGCGCCCGTTGCAGGCTTGCTCGGCTTGTGTCTTTTGTTGACCATTGCTGCCGGTCCGGTTGCTGGCTATATGGGAAAAGCGGCTGAAGAACTGCATCATCCGCAAAATTATATCGACAGTGTTTTGCCGCAGGCAAACGTAGCCGTAAGCCCCAACCCGTCAAAAGAAATGACAGCGGGACTTATTGATAAGGTTGAAGTGGAAAGGGGTATGAAATGAAACGCATAATCCCCTATCCGCTGCTGACCTTGTCGCTTCTTCTCATGTGGATGATTTTGAACGGCTTTACCTTGGGGCAGGGGGTCATCGGCATTGTCGTTGGCATTGCAGGCGGGTTTTTAATGCGGTTATTAAAACCGCAGAAGGTACATATCCATAATTGGGGCTCGGTTATAAAGCTGTTTTTCCGTGTTACGCTGGATATCGTAAAGTCGAATTATGATGTTGCTCTCTATGTGCTTTTTAGCGGTGCAAAACGGAAACAATCTGGCTTCATCACTGTTCCGCTTGAACTTAAAAACCATACCGGACTTGCTGTACTATCCTGTATTATGACGGCAACACCCGGGACTGCCTGGATTGCCTATCACAGCAAGGAAAGTAGTCTTCTTGTCCATATTCTTGATCTTGATATGGATAATGAAAATTATTGGAGAGATTTCATTAAAAATCGTTACGAAAGTCTGCTTCTGGAGATATTCCAATGAGTATTGTTATTCTTTATTGGGGCATCAATATTGCGCAATTGTTTCTGGGACTTGCGATGATATTGGCGTTTATTCGCCTGATCCGTGGACCGCGTGCTCAGGACAGAATTTTGGGCCTTGATGCCCTTTATACGGCGACACTGATGTTGTTTGTCACTTTTGGTATGCGTAGTGGCACAACTGTTTATTTCGATTCCGCATTGGTGATTGGCCTTTTGGGTTTTGTTTCAAGTTCGGCTTTGGCCAAATTTCTGATGCGCGGGGAAGTGATCGAATGATTGAAGACTTTCCTCTCTGGCTTTCTATCGTCATTGTGTTTTTCCTGCTTTTAGGCTCAGGGCTGACATTGATCGGCGCCATCGGTCTTAATCGTGCAAAAAGCTTTTATGAACGTTTACATATGCCAACGCTTGGTACAAGCTGGGGTGTCAGCGGCATTATCATTGCCTCGATTATCTATTCAACAGTGAGTGGTCACAAACTCTTTTCCCATTCCATATTGCTTGCAATATTTATTATCGTGACAACACCTGTCACACTCATGTTGTTATCGCGGGCAGTCATGCAGCGCGATCAATCCTCCAATTCAACCGAATTGCCGGAGAAAATGCGCTATCAAAAGATTGACGATTCTTTGCCGACGCCGCAAGAGCTTCTCGAAAAAACGCCGAGCCTTGATGATTTCAAGTAAATTGTGAAACCTGCAGTCATGTATTGTTCGGAAAAATGCCGAAGCAATTATCCGATATGATTGATAATTTGACTGCTTGATTTTGGGGCTTAAAAAACGGCGAATATTTTGTGCCACATGCCCTTCAATTACATCGCCGGAAAAGCCGCAATCCTATTATATCCGGACAATAGAAAATCGAATTATAGAAAAGAATGTAAAGAAGCGCATCTGGTCTTGGTCAAATGCACTTCCTTTTCAAAATGGATTATTTTTTCAGATCTTCGGGGTGTTTGCGAGCAACCTGACGACCGAAATCCGGTGCATCAACTTCCTGTCCCGCATCAATAATGCCGCGTCTTACCGCACGTGTACGCGTGAAAAGATCAAATAGAGCCTGCCCGTCCCCCCAGCGGATTGCGCGTTGGAGTGAAGCGAGGTCTTCACTGAAACGTCCGAGCATTTCAATGATAGCGTCTTTATTGTTCAGGCAAATGTCGCGCCACATTGTCGGGTCGGAAGAGGCAAGACGGGTAAAATCGCGAAAACCGGAAGCCGAATAGGCAATAACTTCGGAATTGGTGACTTTTTCAAGGTCGCTGGCAGTGCCGACAATGTTATAGGCAATAAGATGTGGCAGATGCGATGTGATTGCCAGAACCAGATCGTGATGTTCGGGATCCATTCTGTCAACTTTTGCACCACAGGCTTCCCAGAATTGCGTCAATTTGGCGATTGCTTTTTCATCTGTTCCGGGAAGCGGGGTCAAAATGCACCAGCGATTGATGAAAAGATCAGCAAAACCGGCATCGGGACCGGAAAATTCCGTACCGGCAATCGGGTGACCAGGGATAAAAATAACATTATCGGGCAGTTCCGGTTTCATCTGGCGGATAACCGATGCTTTGGTAGAACCGACATCGGTAACAATGGCACCGGGTTTTAGATGTGGTGCAATTTCCTTTGCAACCTGACCGGATGAACCGACCGGCACCGAAACAATAACAAGATCGGCATCTTCAACCGCTTTGCCATTGTCGGTGGTATAGCTGTCACCGAGTTTAAGTTCGCGTGCCCGTTCAAGCGTTGTGCCTGTGCGGGTGGAAATGGCAATATGATCGGCCAATTTTTTTTCACGGATAACACGGGCAAGAGAAGAGCCGATAAGGCCGATACCGATAAGGGCGATTTTTTTAAATTTCACTTCAGACATTTTTCTACTTCAAAAAATTTTTCAATGTGGCGACAACGCCGCGATTTGCTTCTTCGGATCCAATGGAAAGGCGCAACGCGTTCGGAAATCCGTATCCGGTAACGCGGCGCAAAATATACCCGTTGGCTTTCAGATAATCATCAGCCAGAGCGGCCGATTTATCCTTGTTTGCCGGAAAATGGATGAGCAGAAAATTGGTGACAGAAGGCGTAACCTTAAGCCCCAACGTTTCGATTTCATGTGTGAGCCAAGAACGCCATTTTGAATTATAGGCTATTGCATTCTTGAGATAGGCTCTGTCGCGAAAAGCAACACTTGCGGCAGCTTGTGCCGGTACACTGACATTGAAAGCCCCACGAATACGGTTAACCGCATCAATGACATGAAGAGGCGCATACATCCACCCCACACGCAAACCGGCAAGCCCGTAAATTTTTGAAAATGTGCGTGTCATGACAACATTTTCGTTTGCCGAAACAAGTTCTACGCCGGTATCGTAATCATCTTTGGTGACAAATTCGGCATAGGCACCGTCAAGGACTAAAAGCACATTTTTAGGGAGCCCTGCATGAAGTTTTTTGACCTCGGTTGCTGTCAGATAAGTGCCCGTCGGATTACCAGGATTGGCGATAAAAACGATTTTTGTTCTTTCCGTTACTGCGGCAAGAATGGCATCAATATCAATTCGCCAATCTTTTTCTTTCACAATAACAGGTTTTGCACCGGTCCCTCTGATTTGTATTTCGTAAACACCGAAGCCGTGCTCGGTCATAATACCTTCATCACCGGCTGTAAGATAGGTATTGGCTAAAAGACCCAACAAATCATCCGATCCGTTTCCCGCCATCAGATTGCTTCTTGCAAGCCCTGTCACTTCCGAAATGGCTTCAAGAAGGGGTGTGGCCGAACCATCCGGATAGAGTTCAAGATGTGCTGCTGCCTGCCGATAGGCGTCAATCGCTGCAGGACAGGGCCCAAGCGGCGACTCGTTTGAAGAAAGTTTGAAAACTTTCTTTGTATTTTTTAGCTCGCTTGATCCGGGAACGTAAGCTGCAATGTCCAGAATACCTTTTCTAGGCTGTGGACGGTCAACAATAACATCTTTTTTCATCGATATTTATCCGGTCTGGTAGTTTAATATTTAAGGAAATACCCTTGCTTTCATCTGAAGTCGAGAGAAAATCTTGACATTTGTCAGAGGAGACGACTAGCTATTATTTTTCTTTCTAGACGGTGCAACCGATATGATACAAACAAGATCGACCGGAAAATCTTCCGGCACGAAAAATTCCCAAGCCGATTTTCCTGATAGTAAAGTAGCGCTGTTCGGGCCCGACGAGCCGCTAAAGCTTGATAGCGGCGTTGTTTTATCGCCTTTCCAGATTGCCTATCAGGACTATGGCACATTGAATGAAGACAAAAGCAATGCCATTTTAATCTGCCATGCCCTGACCGGCGACCAACATGTTGCCAACACCCATCCGGTGACCGGAAAGCCCGGTTGGTGGGATATATTGGTAGGGCCCGGTAAAATTATTGATACCGAACGCTATTATGTGATCTGTTCCAATGTTTTAGGGGGATGTCTCGGCTCTACCGGTCCGGCATCGAAAAATCCGAAAACGGGAAAACCTTATGCACTCGATTTTCCTGTTATCACGATAGGAGATATGGTGCGCGCACAGGCAATGCTTGTTGAAAAACTGGGAATCAAAACGTTGTTTTGTGTGGTTGGTGGTTCCATGGGCGGAATGCAGGCATTGCAATGGGCGGCAGCTTATAAGGAAAAAGTTTTTTCATCCGTTATTCTTGCGACCGGTGCGCGCCATTCGGCACAAAATATCGCTTTTGATGAAATTGGCAGACAAGCCGTTATGGCCGATCCCAACTGGTTGGGCGGGCGGTATCTCGAAGCAGGAAAACGACCGACAAAAGGTTTGGCTGTTGCCAGAATGACAGCCCATGTGACTTATCTTTCGGAAGCGGCACTCCATCGTAAATTCGGGCGGAATTTACAAAATAGAGACCAGATAACATTCGGTTTTGATGCCGATTTCCAGATAGAAAGCTATTTGCGTCATCAGGGTATGACATTTGTCGAGCGCTTTGATGCCAACAGCTATCTTTATTTGACGCGTGCCATGGATTATTTTGATCTTCAAGCCGAATATGGGGGCCATTTGGCCGATGCCTTCAGGGGCTCGCGCGGGCGGTTCTTTGTCGCTTCATTTTCCAGCGATTGGCTGTTTACCACCGAGCAATGTCGCACCTTTGTCCACGCACTCAACGCTGCAGGGGCACGGGTTTCTTTTGTTGAAATCAAAACCGATAAAGGTCATGACGCTTTTCTGCTTGATGAACCGGTGATGTTTTCTGCCATTCACAGTTTCCTGACAGCGGCTGCAGAACAGAGGGGATTGACGGCATGAGCGAGAATGAAGAATTATTGTCGGCGTTAAAATCCCGTACCGATTTTGAAGTGATCGCCAATTTTATAAGGTCGGGTGCCCGTGTTCTTGATGTCGGTTGCGGCGATGGTAGTCTGCTTTATCTGTTGCAAACGCGGCGCAATGTTGACGGACGCGGTGTCGAATTGTCGCAACAAGGTGTTGACCAATGTTTGCTTAAAGGACTCTCGGTCATTCAGGGAGATGCCGATAGTGATCTCGTCTATTATCCGGATTCGTGTTTCGATTATGTTATTCTCTCGCAAACCTTGCAGGCAACACACAATCCGAAAGCTGTGCTTGAACAACTTTTGCGCATTGGCGAGAGAGCTGTTGTCTCGATTCCCAATTTCGGTTATTGGCGCGCCCGCGCACATTTGCTTTTTCTTGGCCGTATGCCGGTTACCAAAGAGCTTCCCTATAGCTGGTATGATACGCCGAATATCCATTTTTGCACGATTGAGGATTTTGTCGATCTCGTTAAAGAAATAGGAGCGGAAATAGAAGAAGCGGTGGTATTGAACCGGCAGGGAAAGCCCGTTAAACGCAAACTGCCTTGGGGGGCCTGGAATTTGTTCGGGCAACAGGCAGTATTTCTGTTACACAGATGATCAATCAGGCAGTGTTTTTGTTACACAGATGATGATGAAAGCCGAAAACGATCTTCCGACTTTGGTAAGGGATCATCTTGCTTGTTGGGATATTCCAGATAGCGCCCGCATCGACCTCCTTACCATATCGGAAAATGCAACTTTTCGGGTGACTTTCGGGAACGAGACGAGAATTATACGGGTTTATCGGCCGTCCTATCATCAAAATGATGAAATTTTATCCGAACTCCTTTGGCTTCAGGCAATCGAGCAATCCGGTATTGTAACGGTTCCACATCTTTTTATTTCCCGTTTTGGCAAATTGTTTGTCGAAGCGGGCATTTTCAGGCTTGCCTGTTTTTCTTTTATAAGCGGTCATGAACCGCAGGCAGATGACAGACTTGTGCGCCGGTTTTTTGAGCTTGGCAAAATTTCCGCCAAATTGCATCGCCAATCCATGAATTGGGTGAGGCCGGAAAGCTTCATTCGTAAACATTGGACTTATGAAACAATGATCGGCCAAAATGCGATCTGGGGAGATTGGCGAAAGGCCGAAAATCTTCGACCTGCTGACCGTGAAATTCTTGAAAACTGCGATGAGATGCTCGAATTTTTTTCTTCAACTTTCCCGAAAGATAAAGCCCATTACGGTCTTATCCATGGTGATTTGCGGCTTGCAAATCTGTTGATTGATGGCGAAAAACTCGCGGTAATCGATTTTGATGATTGCGGCTTTTCATGGTTCGGATTGGATCTTGCCAACTCATTAAGCTTTATTGAAGATAGCCCTTTTGTGCCAAGCTATATCAATGCATGGCTTGAAGGTTATAGCGAGGTGATGCCGGTAAACCAGGAAATGGCAGATATGATTGTCCATCTTATCATGATGCGCCGGTTGCAATTGACAGCATGGCTTGAAACGCACAATCAAACGCCAACGGCCAAAAAGCTTCGCAAAACTTTTTTGAAAGGCACGGTTGAACTCGCGAAGGCCTATCTTGAAAAAGTTAGCCCTCTTGCTGGTCGATCAGGGCAACACCTTTAATTTGGGCATAAACATTCATTCCTTCTTTAAGCCCCAATATTTGCCATGAATGACGTGTGAGGCGTGCAAGAAAATGTGCTCCCTTTCCATTGCCACCCAATTCCAGTTTGACCAGAACTTCAAAATGCCCCTGTTCCCGCATTGTCAGAATGCGTGCCGGCATCACATTGAGTATCGAGCTTTTCAGCGGTTTTTCGACAGCAAGGCTCACATCATTGGCTGCAATACGAATGCGCATTTTTTTCCCCCTTGCCAAAGGTGCAGACGGGGCAACAAACGTGCCACCCGGTACATCCACTTCGACAAGGCCGGTATGTTCGTTGTAGGATTTGACATAACCGTCAAGATTGACGGCGGCTTCGCGAGTATTGGCAAGCGGCAGATCAGGATTTGCTTCGATTTCTCTCAAACTGCCAGAGGCAATAACTTTGCCACTATCCATCAACACCAATGTGTCGGCCAACCGTTCGACTTCGTAAATATCATGGGTGATATAGATGATCGGCATTGAAAGACGGTCACGCAAACCAATCAAAAAGGGAAGAATTTCATCTCTCGACCGTTTGTCGAGTGCCGATATCGGCTCATCCATAAGGAGAATCTTGGGATGTGACAGGAGAGCACGGCCAATCGCCACACGTTGACGTTCACCACCGGAGAGATTGTGCGGCGCACGATCGATAAGGTGGGCAATATTCAAAAATTCCACCACTTCATCGAATGTCGGCGAGAGATTGTTTTCGCCTTTTGCCATAGCAAAGGTTAGGTTCTTTCTGACAGACAAATGCGGAAACAAACTGGCTTCCTGAAAAACATAGCCGAGGAGACGCTTATAAACGGGAACGAAGCCGGTTTCATTTTGCCAGCATTCGCTGCCGATCTCGACTTTTCCCGAAAAACGGTTAAGTCCGGCAATACCGCGCAAGACGGAAGTTTTCCCGCATCCGGAAGGGCCGTAAAGCGCAATGACGCCGCGAAGCGGTGCGTGAAACGTGCAATCGAGCGTAAACTTGCCCAGCGTCCCTTTAAGATCAACAGAAATGGTTTCACTCATAATGTTCGCGCCTTAATGAATTTCTGCAAAAGTGAAACAGTAAGAATGATGCAAAATGAAAAGATAACCATAATGATTGATAAAACATTGGCTTCATGCATCTGACCGGCTTCGACATAGCTCATAATGGTGGTCGAGATCACAGCCGTTTTTCCCGGCAGGTTTCCACCAATCATTTGAACAACGCCGAATTCGCCAACAGTATGGGCAAAGCCCAAAACTGCGGCAGTCATAAAACCGGGGCTCGCAATCGGAAGGGCTACTTTCCAGAATGCTTTCCATGGCGAAGCACGCAACGTTGCCGCAACTTCCATCGGCCGCCTTCCCATAGCCTCGAATGAATTGCGGATGGGTTGAACAACAAAGGGCATGGAATAAATGACCGAGCCGATGACCAGCCCTTCAAAAGTGAAGGCAAATTTATCCATGCCGAACCATGGTGCAATAAAGCCACCTGGTCCATTAGGTCCCAGAAATACCAGAAGATAAAAGCCCAGAACCGTTGGTGGTAAAACCAGAGGTATGGAGATAATGGATGCGACAATTTCTTTTCCATAAGTTTTGGATCGCGACAGCCACAAAGCAATCGGCGTTCCGATAGCCATTAGAAAAAATGTGGTTACCGTCGCCAATTCGGCCGTAAGCTTGATCGCGGTCCATGTCTCATTGGAAAGTAGCATCATGCTTTCTACTTTGTTTCCGGCAGGGCGTAGCCATATTTTTTGATAATGGTTGCTGCTTCCGGACCTTTGAGGAAGCTCACAAAAGCCTTTGCCGCTTCGTTATTTTCACCGGTTTTCAAAAGCACGGCATCCTGACGGATGGGGTTATAGTCGGTTTGTGGAACAACCCATTTCGAGCCGCCTTTTTCATTGATAATCTGCGAAAAAGCAACAAAGCCGATTTCGGCATTTCCGGTTTTGACAAACTGGTAGGCTTGCGAAATGTTTTGCCCTTCGACAAGCTTGTCCTTGATTTTGTCGTGAACTTTGAGCGCATCCATTGTCTCGACAGCCGCCTTGCCATAAGGAGCCGCATCGGGATTGCAGAAGGAAATGTGGGTAATTTTGCTATCCGTCAAAGTTTCAGGACCCTTTACAAGGTCACCTTTTGCACTCCACAACACCAATGTGCCGATTGCATAGGTAAACTCTGTTCCTTTAACACCATAGCCTTCTTCAACGGCCTTGGTCGGCCTTTCGGCATCGGCTGCAAGAAATACCTCGAAAGGAGCACCATTCTTTATTTGTGTATAGAAATTACCGGTGGCACCGAATGAAAGTGTTGCCATGTGTCCGGTTTTTTCTTTGAATTGTTCGGCAATTTCCTTGACGGGTTCGGTAAAATTGGCAGCCACTGCAACAACGGTTTCACCGGCTTGGGCAAAGGTTACACTTGCCAGCAACAGACCTATCGATAAAGCGAGTTCGGATTTCATTGCCTTCTCCTAACATGTTGCAATAATGATGTTTTCAGCCTTGATAAGTGCAAGAACAGGTTGATTGGCCATAAGTCCTTTAAGTGCGGGGTCGTCCGGTCTCATAGTTGAGATGAGTGTTTTGTCTTCACCAATTTCAACGTTAAGCTCGACGCTTTTTTTGCCGACAGTGATTGATTGTAAAATTCCCGGAATACGATTTTGTTCAGAAAAATCTTCCTTGTCTTCAAAAGGTACGACCCTCACAAAGGGCGCTTTGACAAGAGCTGCAACCTGACGCCCCTTTACAAGTCCAAGCCGCTCGACACTTTTTTCGGTAATCTCGGCTTTGATGTGGATTTTATCGGAAATACCGATGGTCACAAATGCGGCTGGTACTGCACTTTCGATGGATAAAATGTGACCTGATAAAACATTGCGTGCCGAGGTTCTCATCATGAAACCTTGTAAAAGCCCCGTCGGACTCAAACCTATTTCCGACAAATTAACGGAAGCTTGCTTCATCATTGTGGCAAGTCCGGTTTCAAGATGGTGGAAAGTTTCGATGAGCTTTAGCGCTTCCGGCGTCAGGGTGGCGCCACCACCATTTTTCCCGCCAATATTCTTTTTCAAGAGCGGTTTTGCAACGAGGTTTTGCATGGCGCTAATGCCATCCCATGCCGCCTTGTAGCTAAGTCCGACAGAACGGGCGGCGGCAGAAATCGAACCTTCACGGCCGACAGCCTCAAGAAGCTTGATGCGCTCACGCCCGACCGAACCGATATGATCTTCTGTGAAAGATAAGGTTGCTTTGACCGACATAGATATACCATTCTGCTATATAGTTTACCTATATAACGATTATGACGAAAGCAAGGTTTCCACACCACTTTTTCTAAAGCCGGTTTTTCCGGAGCTTTGCCTAGATATTATTTTAATAGCCGCGTATCCGGTTGACTGTGGGCGGCAATTTTCCGGTTTTTCGCCAATGAGCTACATTATTTCCCACAATTTTTGCAGCACTTTCTTTATTTGTTGGAGCCGAAATATGGGGAAGCACGGTTATATTTTCATTCTGCCATAAGGGCGAATCGGGCGGCAAAGGTTCCTGGTCGAAAACATCAAGAACCGCATGATCGAGCTGACGTTTATCAAGAGCGTCAACAAGAGCATCTGTATCAATAACAGGCCCTCTGGAAAAATTGATAAGGCTTGCTCCCTTTTTCATATGGGCAAATTCGTTCTTTCCGAGAAGCCCCGTTGTTTCATTGGTGAGCGGTATAAGGAGAACGACAATATCGCTTGTTTCAATCAGTCGCATAAAACCGGCTTTTCCACTCAAACATGTGACATTATCGAGTGTCTTTTGGCTTTTTGACCAACCGTTTACTTGAAATCCGGTAAGTGTCAGCAATTTTGCCGCAGCTCTTCCCAATTGACCTAAACCGAGAAGGCCGATTTTCCATTGTGATGCAGGTTTATAGCTATGTGCTTGCCAGAGTCGTTCCTGTTGCTGGCGATGATAGCGCGGCATATCGCGGGTTAAATAAAGTGTCCATGCAAGAACAGCTTCGGCCATGGCTTCGGTCAAAGCGGGGTCAACGAGCCGGACAATCGGTGGCGCGTTTTCGGGTAATTCCTTCACCATCCGTTCGACACCTGCCCACAGGCTTTGTATCCATTTCAGATTTTTGAGTTTTTTCAATTGGTCGGGATCAGGGTTTGCAACAATGGCAAGTTCGATTGCGCCATAATCTTCCGGTTTCAAATCGTTGAAATCTACAATCTTTTCATCGCCTAAATTTTCGGACAGGATTTTTAACCAACTATCTCTATCGGTTTGTGCGCTACGGCTGACAAAAGCAATCGGTTCTGCCATCGGTTATTTTCCTTATGAAAAAGCGGCACGAAATGATTGGCCGCGACATCTCTGCTATTGCTGCTCTGTCAAATCTGCCTTAAGTTCAGCCAAAATTCCATAGTGATTTTTAAACGCGGAAAATGATCGTCCGGGAAGACTGGAAGGCTTCCGGTTTCTAAAATCGGAATATCCGGAGTCTCTCCGGCATGATAAATGTTTTTCGCTGGTGAATGATGTTGAAGAGGTAAAAATACAATGACACGCACCGTTTATGTCAACGGCGATTGGTTTGATGAAACAAATGCCCGGATTTCAATTTTTGACAGGTCTGTCATGTTTGCCGATTCCGTTTATGAAGTCACCTCTTTTCTTGACGGAAAGTTTCTCGACTTTGACGGACATATCAAAAGGCTTAAAAATTCTCTGAAAGCGCTGGATATAGAATTCAACGTGGATAGAGATGAATTTCTCAATATTCATCGCGAGCTTATCAAGCGAAACGGTCTTGATAACGGCACTGTCTATCTTCAGGTTTCGCGTGGCGCGGGGGATCGTAATTTTGTTTACGACAATAGCGAATTGAAGCCCTGCCTTTTCATGTTCACCCAGACAGGCATTGTCAAAAATCTCCATAAAATGCCGCAGTTGAAAATGATATCGGTGAAAGAGGGCCGCTGGTGCCGCCGCGACATCAAGACGACGCAGCTTCTTTATTCGTCTCTGACCAAGACTCATGCCCATGCCGAGGGCGTTGACGATGCAGTCTATGTCGAGGATGGCTATTTGACCGAAGCAACCTCTTCCAATTTCTTCATTGTCGATGGTCAGGGAACACTCATAACCCGTCAGTTGGATCACTCCATTTTGCCCGGTATTACCCGCGGTACGATTCTCGAACTTGCCCGCAAAAACGGCATTAACGTCGAAGAACGGCTTTTTACATTGGAAGAAACCTATGCCGCCAGTGAAGCGCTGATTACATCGACAACCAATTTTGCCGCTCCTGTTTTGAGTGTTGACGGGCGTAAAATTGGCGATGGTAAGCCCGGAAAAGTAACATTGCGCTTACGTGAGCTTTATATCGAACACGTCAAACGCAGTTAGAGCTTTTGTTTAATATCGGAAACTAGTTCTGGCGCTTCGATTGAACAGCAAGCGCCAGAAGTGCCTGCCGGATAATCGGTTCGGCAAGAGCTGTATTTTCTCTGCTTTCAAGAACGGCTTTTTGTAGCCGCTCCATCGCTTCCGCAATCCGCTTCAATGTCCAGCGGTTGAGTGCCTGTTCCATAACTTTTTGTCGGCGAAAGAAAATAGGCGGGCGCGCTGAAGCAATAGCGGAAGAGGGCGATTTCCCCTCGACCTCCACTTGCTGGCGTAAAATTTGCAATTGTTGGAATTGTCTTTCGGCAGCGCTTAATATCAAAAAAAGCGCATTGCCGGTTGCAACCTGACGGTCGAAACGGTTGTTAAAGCCGACAAGATCACCAATGAGTACAGCATCGATAATTTCATCGTAAGTGAGGCCGCTTACATCACTGACGGCAGCTTTTACATCATCAAGCGTAATTTCGCTCTTCTCCATCGCATAAAGGCAAAGCTTGTCCAATTCACTGCGCGAGATAAGCCGGTCGCCCCCCAGACTCTCTCTGAGCCATTTTCTTGCTTCAAGCGAAATAGAAAGGTGATATTCGCCGAGCACCTGATCAATCAGTCCTTCAAGCGAGCGTGCATCATCGGCATAACAAGGAAGTGCCATGGCTGACGCAGCTGTTTCCACAGCCGAGCGCAAGCTCGCACCTTTTTTAAGGTCTCCGGCCTCTATCATCAGATAAACATTTTCAAGGCCGGTTTTTGCAAGTTTTTTGACGACTTCGGTGAGATTTCGTCCATTGCCGGCGTTTTTTATCGAGATGAGCCGTTTTCCGCCAAACAGCGAAACCGTGTGGGCTTCGTCAAGAAGGCGCGTAGGGTCACGTTCAAGATCGGCCGCTTCAAGCCTGATATTGGAAAACGGGTCATCAAGTTTGACGCCGGTAAGCTTGGCAAATTTCGACGCCCGTTCGGAAACAAGCCCCTTATCGGGACCGTAAATCAGTACAATGGGGTATTGCGCTTGTAAACGTGAAAGGAAACCGTCGACCTCATGAGCTTTTTTCTGCGCCATGTTAATCCATCAGCAGCTTGTCATCGTCGAGCGCTTCACCTCTGACCTTCTGGAACATGCCGACAAGGTCGCTCACATCAAGACCTTTGCGTTCTTCTTCGTGCACATCAAGTATTACCTTTCCACCATGCAGCATAAAGGTACGATCACCATAATCAAGTGCCTGACGCATAGAGTGGGTAACCATCAAAGTGGTCAGATTGTTTTCCTTGATGACTTTTTCTGTAAGCTTCATCACAAATTCGGCCATTCCCGGATCAAGTGCGGCTGTATGTTCGTCAAGCAGCAAAACATCGGCATCTGACAGGGTAGCCATAATTAGCGCCAGAGCCTGACGCTGCCCGCCCGAAAGACTGTCCATCCGGTTCTGGATACGGTCTTCAAGGCCAAGACCGAGAGCGGCAATGCGTGCGCGGAATATTTCGCGATTTTCTTTTGTCAGAGCCGATCGCAACCCCCGTCGTTTTCCGCGACGGGCGGCAAGGGCGAGATTTTCTTCAATGGTGAGTGACCCGCAACTTCCTGCTAGCGGATCCTGAAAAACCCGTGCGATCATACCCGCCCGTTCGGCAGTCGATTTTCTCGAAACATCAATATTGTTGATAATGACTTTGCCTTCATTGGGCAAAATATCTCCGGCGAGAACCCCAAGCATGGTCGATTTGCCGGCACCATTCGAGCCGATAATGGTTACAAAGCTGCCACGCTCTATTTTAAGGTTGAGATCGATAAGCGCCTGTTTTTCCAAGGGCGTTCCGGCTTTGAATGTTACGCCGATATGTTGCAGTTCAATCATGCTTTTTTGCCCCCAGATAATGCGGCAAAACAAGAGTCAATACCACAATCAAAGCGGTAATAAGTTGCAAGTCTGTCGATGTATCAATGCCAAGGCTGCTGCCTTCAAATGCAAATTGCACGGCAACACGATAAAGGACAGAGCCGACAATGCAGCTTATGATAATCAGTAAAAGATTTCGGGTTCTGAACAATGTCTCGCCGATAATAACGGCAGCAAGCCCGAACACAATGGTTCCTGCACCTCCTGTGATATCGGTAGCAATAGCGGTCTGGATATAAAGCGACCCACCAAGAGCAACCAGAGCGTTGGATAATCCCATACCGGCATAGATGAGAAGCGCGGTTTTGATTCCTTGAGCTTTCGCCATACGCTGATTCGTTCCGGTTGCCCGCATGGCAAGGCCGACTTCGCTTTCCAGAAAACGCCAGACAAGAAAAGCAACAATTATGACGAGAATACCGACGAAAAGCGGGCGGATAATCATATCCGGCAATCCGAACAGATTATAAAACGGTGTGAGTGCGGTATCTGCCAAACCAAGATTGACATTCGATACCCCCATAATCCCCATGATGCGAAGATTGATGGTGTAGAGCGCCGACATCGTCAAAATTGATGCAAGCAGGTTCAGAATGCCGAACTTCAAATTCAAAAGTGCGGTAACAAGTCCGGCAATCATTCCTGCAATCAAAGCCGAAAACATGCCAAACCACGGATTGAAACCGCACAATATCATAACACCGCAGACGGTCGAGCCTAACAGAAACGAACCGTCCACCGTCAAATCCGGAAAATCGAGAATCCTGAACGATAAATAGACTCCGATAGCGACAAACGCATAAACAAGCCCGAGCTCGACAGCACCGGTAAAGGCAAACATACTCATGAGGCAATTGCCCCGCTTGCAATTATGTCAGTATCGAAAAATTCCACCGTCAGGATACCTTATTTGTTGATAATTTTTGCAGCCCTATCAAGCACCGGTTGGGGAATCACAACCCCCATTTTTTCTGCAGCTTGAAGGTCAACAGCCACATTTTTTCCTTCCGGTGTGACAACATCTATGTCACCGGGCTTTTCACCTTTTAAAATACGGACAACGAGTTTACCGGTCTCAAGCCCCGAATCATAATAATCGATTCCCTGGGCTGCAAAGGCACCATGCCCGATCGAACTCGGATCAGCTGTAAAAAGCGGTGTTTTTGATTCGGCCGCTACTTTTGTTGCACCTTCAAGCACCGAGATAATTGTGTTGTCGGTCGGTACATAAATCATATCCACCTTGCCAATAAGGGCACGGGTTGCTGCCTGCACGTCGGATGATTTCGGTGCAGCCGAGGGGATAATTTCGATTCCTTCTTTTTCTGCGAGCTTTTTCAAAACATTCAAGGTCGAAACCGAATTGGCCTCGGCAGCATTATAAAGGTAGCCGAGTTTTTTCAGATCAGGTTTGATTTCTTTCAAGAGTTTTATATGTTCTTCAACCGGCGAGCGGTCGCATACACCGGTAATATTTCCACCGGGTTTCTTCATATCCGGTACGAGCTTTGCTTCTACAGGGTCTGAAACAGCCGAAAAAACAATCGGTATGTTTTTGGTTGCTGCAAGCATGGTTTGTGCCGAAGGCGTTGCAATGGAAACGATCACATCCGGCTTGTCACCAACAAATTGGCGCGCAATCTGGGTTGCTGTGGAAATGTTTCCCTGCGCTGACTGGAAGTTGAGAACGAGATTCTCGCCATTCTTGTAGCCCTCTTGTGCGAGGACGTCCTCTACGCCTTTGCGCACGGCATCCAAAGCCGGATGGGCAACAATCTGCGTAATATCGACTTTCACTTTATCGGCTGCAAATGAAAAATTTCCCAATGCCAAAATTGCTGCGGCTGCCAGAACCAAACGACGCATAATCACTTCTCCCTCTAAAACCTCTTAAAAGCTTTATTGAAGCCTTGGCCGGAAATCAACATTTTCAACGATTTTTAAAGCATGAAAAACGAATATTGAAAGAATTTTATTTTTTATGTTGCAATCGTCGCAAGGTTGGGTCATATAGGCACGACCGAAGCGAAGCACTTCCGGTTTGTGAGCGGGTGTAGCTCAGGGGTAGAGCACAACCTTGCCAAGGTTGGGGTCGTGGGTTCGAATCCCATCGCCCGCTCCAATTTTTCCCCAATCATGAATATGAAAGTTTATAGCTTGCTGGTTTTTTAGTGGCTGCCGAGCCATTGTGCTGCGAGCCGTGCCTATTTTTGTTCTCTTTGTTTCTTTATAGTTTCATGTCCCGCATTCGTTTTCTTTTTTTCTGTGCGAGAGCGGTAAATGTTTAGGCGATGTTCCTTAATTATGATGTCCTGTTTTAAATGGAACGTCTATCATCCGAAGAAATCCAAAGAGATAGATTAAGCTTTGCTCTTGTCCACATCGTCCGTTTTCAAATTATAAAATATTCTTACAATTATTTTATGTTCCGCTAGACCGAATTAAAGTCGGATTTGTGAATGCGAAGTAGAGAAATTTAATGTGTTAAATAAAATAGATCAGGACAAGTGATATTTATTTTGGAAAACACTCGTTTTCATTTCGGCAATATTTGCCATTGTTGACACAACTTATTATTGAACTTTTAGAAGTTATGGCTATCTACAACATAGCTCGTTTCAAAAGACGAAAATTGTCCTGTGCAATGCTGTCATTAAATAGGAAAATACATAATGACGAAAAAAATAACCCAATTTTCAGGCGTTAATGCTCTTATGATGGGAGTTTTTGATGGTTTATTTCCGATATCGGAAATTAAAAAACATGGAAATTTCGGTTTGGGATGTTCGGAAGGTTTGACCGGAGAAGCTATTATTGATTGTTGTCATTTTTGGGATGCCAAAGGTAACAGACCGTTACGAATAATGGATGACACAGAAAGAATGCCATTCGCGCAAATTACGACATTTGCACCCGAGGCGAGTTTTGCAATTTCACACGTTTCGAAAGCGACACTATATGGTGAACTTTCTAAATATCTGAAATTCGATAATGTGTTCCTTGCGATAAAATTGGAAGGCAAATTCGACCATTTGAAGGTGAGAAGACCGAGGGAGCTTCATCAGCGTTTTAAAAACGCCGTGGAAGTGGCTGAACACCAAATTGTTGAAGATATCAAAGACATTGAAGGGGAACTTATCGGGTTTTGGACGCCGGAATTTTTCCAGAATGTTTCGGTTGCCGGATTTCATGTTCATTTTGTTGATAAAAACCGGACAACGGGTGGCCATGTGATCGATTTTTCGATTGAAAAAGGTACTTTGTCATACGAAACCAAATACGGATTGGATATCGAACTATCCGATAAAAAGGCCTATCTCGATCATGATTTGAAAGTTGCCGATATGGATAAAATCATCAAGCAGTTTGAAAATTAAGGCTCGTGCTCTTCGTTTTGTCAGAATGGTCGGAGAAGTTAAATTCCTTGAGGTTTTTTGATAGAGGGCGGGTAAGTCGGAAGAAATTTTTTACCCGAATTTCTATCGAAGTTTTCCCCTCCTATACAAAATGGTCTTCTGTTTTTCTATGTTTCCAGTCACGATACACCAATAATGACATTGCCGAAAGACCGTCAAAATTACTTGGCAACTATTGGCGCTGTATTGAGGAAACATGGTTACGCACTGCCGGTAATCTGACGCTAACAGGATATAATTCAGAATATGGTAACTGGCCATTTGAAGACAAAGGCACTATGCGAAGCATATTTTTTGAAAAACCGCATCTTAATAATGGACCGGGTGAAGTTTAAGAATGGACAGAAAAACAATTATAGTACGGGCAGAATTCCTCGCCAATCAGGGTGTTTTTGCCAAATGGCATTATACGAGAATTGTTCGGGGCCTTCGGAGAAGAGATTTCCAGCTTTGAGAACAATATGTGGAGGTAATTATTGAAGTACTAAATTACCTATAAAGCGGAAACCAAGTTTGTCGATTATATGAACAACGGCGGTAAAAGTATCAATTAAACGAAAATTGCCTATAACGTTATTTCTATCAATATGAGATTTTATCGTTTTTCGTTTCAAATCTGGATAATGTGGCAAGAGAAATCATATTATTGCCAGTTTCGTTCAAAGTGATATTAAGATGTGGATGTTTCATGAGACCAAGGCTTCTTTTGACTGGTCTATAAACTGAAATCTTCTATATAAAACCCTTACTGGAGAAGCCTTCATAAAGGATTATATTGATGCAATCCCTAAGCAAATTAAACCAGAAACTATCGGAATATGTACCTTTTCGTATTATTCCCGGTATTATTTGTGTGCTCATTTACTGGGCTTTATATATGTCGCCGAAGCCTGCCGGTTTGACTGCAGAAGCTTGGCATTTTGTAGCCATTTTTGTGGCAGCTATTCTTGGCATCATTCTTAAAGTTATGCCTCTTGGCGTCATGTCGATGATTACGATTGCCGTGGTCATGTTGTCCAAGGTGACATCACCAACCTCTCCGAAAGCTGTTGCCGATGCGCTGGGCTCAATGGACAATGCGCTAATCTGGCTCATTGTTATTTCGGTCATTGTTTCGCGCGGCCTGATTAAAACAGGTTTGGGTGCACGGATTGGCTATTATTTCATTCGTCTTCTCGGTAAACGAACCATCGGTATCGGATACGGACTCGCACTTTGCGAATTATTACTTGCTCCTTTTACCCCCAGCAACACAGCGCGCTGCGGTGGTATTATTCACCCGATCATGCGCTCGATTGCCCTTGCCTATGATTCTGTTCCCCAGAAAGGAACGCAAGGCAAAGTCGGCACTTATCTTGCACTGGTCAATTATCATGCAAATCCGATCAGCTCGGCCATGTTTATTACAGCGACAGCTCCGAATCCGCTGGTTGTCAATTATATTGCCGAAGCAACCCATCAAGGCTTTACCCTTTCGTGGAGTACCTGGGCACTGTGCATGTTGGTACCGGGCATTGTTGCCATGTTGCTTATGCCGTTTGTCATTTATCTCATCTCTCCGCCAGAACTGAAAATTACTCCGAATGCTGTCACTTTTGCCCATGATGAGTTGCAGAAACTGGGTAAGATCAAAGCGCCGGAAATTATTATGCTGCTCACATTCGTCATTATGCTTTTGTTGTGGGCAGGTCTTCCGGCAGCATTGTTCGGCCCGTCTTTTTCGGTTGATCCGACGGCAGTTGCATTCGTTGGTCTGGTCATTTTGTTGTTATGCGGAACACTAACCTGGGATGATGTGCTCAAGGAAAAAAGTGCTTGGGATACACTCATCTGGTTCGGAGCGCTGGTTATGCTTGCCGGACAGCTTAACAAACTTGGTGTTATTGCCTGGTTCTCTGACGGACTGCGCTTTGCTATTGAATCAAGCGGCATGAGCTGGCCTGCAGCGATGGCTGTATTGATCCTGACATTCATGTATACCCACTATGTATTTGCAAGTACGACAGCTCACATCAGTGCAATGATGCTGGCCTTCCTGATGGTTGGTGTTAACCTCATTCCCGGTGATTATATTAATCTGTTCATGTTGCTGATGGCTGCCGCCTCGGCAATCATGATGTGCTTGACCCACTATGCCACCGGTACATCACCGATTATTTTCGGTTCGGGTTACGTCACTCTTGGCCGCTGGTGGGGCGTGGGTTTTGTGATGAGTGTCGTCAATCTTCTGGTCTTCGCAATTATTGGCGGTATCTGGTGGAAAATATTGGGCTATTGGTAAGCCTGTAAGATGACCGTCTCTTTATGGTTTTGTTGATCAGGGGAGACGACATTTCTTACGAAAAACAACACAATAGTGCAGCACAAAGGCTGTTTATGTTGAAATAAAATGCCGGTTTATACCGGCATTTTTTTTAAATATCCAAGAAAATCTATTCCACCGCTATTAAAAATTATGGTTCGCAATAGTTTGTCAGGATTTCTGTTTTGTTTGCCATTCACGGATAAGTTTTCTCCGTTCGTCAGTACTATTTTCCTGTTGAAGTTGCTCTACCAGTGCCTTCGGGGCTTTCCCAGGTGTTCCGCAATCAAATGGCGGTTCAGGATCATATTGCATGAGCAATTGAGTTTTTTTGGCCGTTTCCTGGCCGAGCAGTTTTGCGATAATGACCAAGCCGAAATCCATACCCGCAGTAATCCCGCCGGCGGTTATAATGTGACCATCGACAACGACACGTTCTTCAACAGGAATTGCTCCGAAAAGTGGTAGAAATTCCATGGCGCTCCAATGGGTTGTGGCTTTCAGTCCTTTAAGAAGGCCGCTTGCACCCAGTATAAGCGAACCGGTACAAACCGATGTGACAAAGCGGGTCTTAATTGCTTCTTGACGGAAAAATTCAAGAACCGGTTCGTTGTTCAGAAACCGGTTGACGCCATCTCCTCCGGGAATGCACAGAACATCAAGCGGAAGGATTGTGCTGATATCATGATCTGGTTGAAAGGATAAACCGCTCGTCGTTGTAATCGGCTTCAAGGTTTCTCCGATGAGAGAAACTTCTATTTCAGGGATTGAACAAAATTCATCAAAAGGTGCAGCAAAATCCAAGAGTTGCATTTCATCAAAAATAAAAAATCCGGCTTTTATGGTCATTGATCATCCCTTTTTAAAAATGTGTTTTAAAAAACTATAGAGCACGCTAAATTGGCAGTTATGACAAAGTCCCCACAATTTAAGCCAAGTAAGAGATATTCGATTGATTTTTCGGCAACCATTGCACCAAAAACGATTGCTATTGTCTGCTTTGATGATGCGCAATTGCTCGATATTACGGGGCCGATGCAGGTTTTTTCCAGCGCCAATGACCTTTATGCCAGCGCCAATGACCTTTATGCCAGTGCCAATGACCTTTATGAAGGTGATATGAAGCCTTACCAGCTTTTGACAATTGCCGAAAATGACAAAATCAGAACGACAAGCGGGCTACAATTGGCGGTTGAACCTTTGTCCTTGGCACCCGATCACTTTGATACGCTTATTATAAGCGGTGGTCGCGGCATCAACCGCTTTGCCGCAAACACGAAGTTCCTTGCGTGGCTTGATATGATGAACCGGAAAACGCGGCGCACAGCATCGGTCTGTAGCGGTTCTCTGGCATTGGCAAAGCTCGGGCTGCTTGACGGGAAAAAAGCAGCAACGCATTGGAGCAGGATAGACGAATTCCGGAAGGATTATCCGGATGTTTTATGGACAAACGAAGCAATTTTTATTCGCAACGGTAAAATCTGGACATCTGCCGGAATCACCTCCGGTATAGATATGGCTTTGGCAATGGTGGAAGAAGATTTGGGGTTCGATCTGGCAAAATCCGTTGCCCGTCAATTGGTTGTCTATCTTCGTCGTCCGGGTGGTCAAAGCCAGTTCAGTGAACTTCTCGATTTTTATTGCGAGGACGAACGATTCAATCTCCTCAATCAATGGATTATGAAAAATCTCTCCCGCCCCTTGTCGGTTGCAATGCTTGCCGAAAAATGTGGTATGAGCGAACGGAATTTTTCCCGCCTTTATACGCGTGATACCGGATCATCGCCGGCCAAAGCAATCGAGCTTTTCCGGCTTGAGGCTGCACGACAATATCTTGAACAGAACTGGTCGATAAAAAAGACAGCCCGTGAATGTGGCTTTGGGAGCGAAGAAACTTTAAGACGGGTTTTTCAACGTCACCTTCATGTTTCACCGCAAAATTATCGCGACCGGTTTTCAAGACTTCCGGACGAATAAAAGTTTAGTCGCCGATCATCCCGTCTTGCCATAATTCATAAAAATGGTGAACAGGCCCATGCCCGTGTCCGACTTCGAGTTTATTTGAAGCGGCAAGTGCACCGGTCAGATAGCGTTTGGCGAAACGCACCGAATCAACAAGTGGCGTTGTCGGTAATAAAGCGGCAATGGCTGCCGAAATTGTGCACCCTGTGCCATGATCATTTTTCGTTGCAATGCGTGGCGCTTCAAGTTCGATAACACCGTGCCGATCACAAAAAATATCAGGGCTTGTCGGGGTTTTGAGATGCCCGCCTTTAAGGAGCACAGAACGGCATTTGAGTTCAAGAATATCGGGTGCGCATTTGCGCATTTCTTTGAGTGACCATTCCGGTTTTGTTTTGAGAAGCACGGCAGCTTCCGGCAGATTGGGAGTGATAATGGCAGCCATTGGAACAAGCACATTGCGAATAATTTCTATGGCATCGTTTTCAAGCAATAAATCGCCGCTTTTGGCCACCATGACCGGATCAAGAACAATATTGCTTGCGCCATAATGGATAAGCTTATCGGCAATAACTTCGGCAATTGCGGCATTGGCTACCATGCCTATTTTTACCGCATCGACTTTGATGTCCTCGAAAACAGCATCAATCTGGTCAGCAACGAAATCGGCATCCATGGCTTTGAACGCCCGGACACCTTGCGTATTTTGTGCAACAACGGCTGTAACAACACTCATGGCATAAGTTTTCATGGCCGAAAAAGTTTTGATATCGGCATGCATTCCTGCGCCTCCGGAAGGGTCGGTTCCGGCAATTGAAAGAATGCGGGGAATCACAGTTCCGTTTTTCTTAACTGGTGACGTCATTGCAGCGTTTTCCTGTCCAAGTATATCGGGGAACGTTCATACCTGTTCCCCAAAGGCCATCAAATTCATCAAATTTTTCATCAAATTTCCAGATAGCAAGTCCGGAGCCATATTTATCTTTCCATTCGACCGATCTTTCACGACCCTGCTTTTTTACAATTTCTTCGACTGTCCCCTTGGTGACATCGTCCCCATCCCGATAAGTCATGGTACCGATCAGGCGACCATCTTCCGTTTTGCCGATCACGACTTCGGAACGAACCAGATAACCGGCATTATAGACAAAACCGCAATAGCGACCATCGGGTCCGGAGGACGTGGGTTCGGCAGAAGAAAAGGCAAGCAAGCATGCCGTGCATAAAAGGGCGAGCACGAAAATTTTCAAGTGATTCCGTTTCACGAAAATATCTCCCCCTTATCCGACTTTCAGAGAAGCATAAACGAAAACATAAAAATAGAAAATGGATAAAGATATCAATGCTTAAAATGTGACAATCACCCGAAGGTTTATCACTTTTTCGGAGCTCACGGTCTTGTTGCTTAAATCTCGCCACAATTCGTGTAACGAGGGCAGAGTATTTCGATCGTGGAGGTATTTATGACACGAAAAAATTTGAACGCAACCAACCTGTCCATTACGCGGCGGGGCCTTCTCCTTGGGGCAGCAGCATGTGCAGCCGCCGCATTATCGGCCCGTCACGTTATGGCACAGCCACAAGGGCCAGTTCCTTTACAAAACTATCAGCGGTCTTTCTTTAACGCTGAAGAGTGGGCTTTTGTGATGGCCGCTACTGCCCGAATCATCCCTTCAGACGGGAAAGGACCCGGTGCTTTGGAAGCACGTGTTCCGGTTTTCATTGATAAGCAAATGGCTGATCCATGGGGGCAAGGGGACCACTGGTATAGGCAGGCACCTTTCAATCGTGATGCACCGCGTTACACAGGTTATCAGGCAGAACCTTCACCTGCCCAAGCCTATCGCATTGCTATTCCGAAGATCAATGAATGGTGCAAAGCCCAATATGGTGCGATTTTTGCCGAGCTTCCCGCTGAAAAACAGGATGAAGCTTTGAAACGTATCGAAAAGGATGAAGTCGAAATTGCTGAATTGCGTTCTGGCGATTTCTTCTCGTTCCTTTTGCAAAACACCAAGGAAGGTTATTTCGCCGATCCTCAATATGGTGGCAATTATGACATGGCTGCATGGGTCTACATCGGGTTCCCCGGTGCACGTGCAAGCTTCCTTGAATGGGTCGAAAAGGACAATGTTCCTTATAAACTCGGGCCCGTTTCACTCTCAGGTCAAAGGGCTTAAATCATGACACAAACAATGAAGAAGAAAGACGTTGTCATCATCGGCCTCGGATGGACCGGCGCAATCAGTGGCATCGAACTTGCAAAAGAAGGTTTGGAAATTGTCGCACTCGAACGTGGTGAAGACCGCGATACAGTTCCGAGTTTTGCTTATCCGAAGCCTGCTGACGAATTGAAATACGGTGTCCGTCTCGGTACCGCTGTTCGGCCGCGCGATCATACGTTAACGATTCGTAGAGGCCTCGATCAGGTTGCTCTCCCCTATCGCCAATTGGGTTCTTTTCTGCCCGGCATCGGCGTTGGCGGAGCCGGTATCCACTGGAACGGCATGACATGGCGTGCACAGCCGGAAGAGCTCAGAGCCCGTTCCTATATCGAAGAAACTTTCGGCAATATTATTCCGGAAGATATGACAATTCAGGACTGGGGCGTTACCTATGACGAACTGGAAAAACATTTCGATATGTTTGAAAAGGTCGTAGGCGTTTCGGGTACTGCCGGCAATCTGAACGGTAAAATTCAGGAAGGTGGCGATCCTTTTGAAGGACCACGCAAGAACCCCTATCCTATGCCGGCTTTGCCCTATACCTATAATGGGCGGCTCTTTGCAGCAGGTGCAAAGAAGATTGGCCTCCATCCGTTCCCGTGTCCGTCAGCTATTGCTTCCGAGGCTTATACAAATCCTTACGGCATGCAAATGGGACCTTGTAACTATTGCGGTTTCTGCGAACGTTATGGCTGCCTCAATTATTCGAAAGCTTCACCACAAGTCAGCGTTCTGGCTGCCTTGAAGCGTTATAAGAATTTTGAATATCGGGTTAAGTCGGAAGTCTTGCGTATTGAAAAATCCAAAGACGGCAAGACTGTAACCGGTGTTACCTATGTCAACGAAAAGAATGAAGAAATCTTCCAGCCGGCAGATCTCGTTATTCTTGGCGGTTTCATGATCAACAACGTTCACCTGTTGTTGCTTTCCGGTCTTGGTCAACCCTATGATCCGATCACCGGTGAAGGTGTTATCGGCCGGAACTATGCCTACCAGACTGCTATTGGCGGTGGCACATTGTTCTTCAAGGACAAAGTGTTCAATCCATTTGTCGGTACCGGTTGTAACGGTTCTTATCTTGACGATTACAGCTTCAACCAGATCGATATGGCAAAAGAAGGCTTTATCGGTGGCAGCCGTATTTCATCAGGCCAAACCAACGGCCAGCCAATTCGCAATATGCCGTTGCCTGCTGGCACACCGGCATGGGGTGCGGAATGGAAGAAGGCGGTTGGCGATTGGTATGGACATGCGATGTCAATCGGCCAGCACGGTTCGGTTATGTCCTATCGTGATGCCTATCTTGATCTTGACCCGACTTATAAAGATAAATTCGGCCGTCCGTTGATGCGTATGACGTTCAACTGGCACAATAATGAAATCAAAATGTCGCAATTCATCACAGACAAGATCAACAAGATTGCCGAGGCAATCGGTCCTGATGAATATCGTCAGAAACCGGCGATGAAAGAGGGCCAGCAATATGATACCCGCATTTATCAAACAACCCACACTGTGGGTGGTGCGATTATGGGTACAGACCCCAAACGTTCGGCATTGAACCGTTATCTCCAACACTGGGATTACCACAATCTGTTTATTCCGGGTGCCAATGCATTCCCGCAGAACATCCAGCATAATCCTACAGGAACGCTCGGCGCTTTGACCTATTGGATGCTTGAAAATATCAAATCCGATTACCTCAAAAACCCGCGGCCTTTGGCATAGGAGAAACATCCGATGAAACGTTTAGTACAAATTATTATTGGATTGGTAATCCTTGCAATTATTGTCATTCTGGCAATCATGTTTGTGCCAATCAAACGAACCGGCCCGACAGAAGCTCTTTCTCCGGACTTCAAACCGGAACAGGGACGGGGCGAATATCTTGCCAGAATGGCTGATTGTGCAGCCTGCCATACTGCGCCCGGTGGCCAACCTTATGCGGGTGGTCGTGAAGTCAAAAGTCCGTTCGGTATTATCTATTCATCCAACATCACACCGGATGAAAACGGTATAAAGAATATGACACTTGACCAATTCCGTGATGCTTTGCGTGACGGTATTGGCAAGAATGGCGAGCTTCTTTATCCGGCAATGCCTTATGAAAACTATCGCAAGATCAGCGAGCCCGACATTGTTGCGCTTTATGATTATTTCATGCATGGCGTAAAACCGGTTAGTGCCAAAGTTAAAGAAACCAATCTGTCATTTCCGTTCAACCAGCGTTGGGGAATCCGTCTTTGGAACTTCTTTGCAATTTCCGGCAAAGGTGGTTTCGAGCCACGTTTCAACGATGCGAAACTTGATCGCGGTGCCTATCTTGTCGAAAGCTTGGGTCACTGTGGTGCTTGCCATACACCGCGTGATTTCATGTTCCGTCAATCGGGAACAAATAGCGATAACAACAAATTCCTGACCGGTGAAACAATTGACGGTTTCTATGGGCCGAATTTGCGCAGCCCGAATTCATCCGTTGCAAATTGGACGGCAGATGATTTGAAGGACTATTTGCAGACAGGTCGTAACAGTCATTCGGCTGTTGTCGGTCCGATGAAGCTCGTTGTCGAAGAATCAATGCAATTTGCAACCGAAGACGATCTTGATTCAATTGTTGCATATCTCAAACATGTTGCTCTTCAAGGTGACGCATCAAAACAGGTACGTGATCCGAAGAAGACAACAGATATGTTGACTGAAGCAAAACCGGATATGGCACTTGGTGCCCGCCTTTACATGGATAACTGCAATGCTTGTCACTTTGTAAACGGCAAAGGTGCGAAAGGCGTCTTCCCGGAGCTTGACGGTGCAAAAATCGTCAATGCAAAGGATGCAAGCGGATTGCTACGCGTTATCGTTAACGGTTCGCGTATGCCGTCGACCGAAAAACGCCCTGCAGATCTTGCAATGCCGGGCTTCGGCTGGCGTATGAATGACGACGAAGTTGCAGCACTTGCCAATTTCTTGCGTTCGAGCTGGACCAATGATGCTCCGGCAGTCACTGCCGCAGATGTCGCCAAGGTTCGCACAAAATAATAAAGTGTGAAAATTGCAAACAAATTTGAAAACGGCCTACGGGCCGTTTTTTATTGAGGTGTTTTCTCGAAACATTTTGCTTTATAAGCAAGATTGATTTGAATAGCTTGAAATGGAAACATTATGGTTCTTGCAATCCGGTCAATCCTGTTTACGGCAGCGTTCTATCTGACAACCTTTGTCCAGATGATTCTTTATTCGCCGTTCTATTTTTTCCTTCCGCGCAAAAAAGCATGGATTGTTCCCAAAACATGGGCGCGAGTGAATTTATTTCTGCAAAAACATATTGCCGGAACGGATTTTGAAATCGAAGGGCTCGAGAACCTGCCAAAGGGTGCCTATATCATAGCGCCCAAACATCAATCGGCATGGGAAACGTTCGGCCTTGTTCCATTTCTTGACGACCCCTCGCTCATTATGAAGCGCGAATTGACATGGATACCGATTTTTGGCTGGTATATGTTGAAAACCGGTATTATTCCCATTGACCGCGGTTCACCTTTGAAAGCCATGAAGGCGGTTCTAAACGGTGCCAAAGAAAAAGCGGCAGAAGGTCGCCAGATTCTGATTTTTCCGGAAGGTACGCGCCGTCAACCGGGAGCAGAACCCGCTTATAAACCGGGTATTGTTGCCATTTATAATGAACTCGGTTTGCCGGTTGTGCCTATTGCCCACAATGCCGGGCTCTATTGGCCACGCGGCAATTTCCGCCGTTATCCGGGTAAAATTCGTGTCCGCGTGTTGCCACCTATTGAAGCGAACTTGAATAAACGCGAATTTTTACCACGTTTGATAAAAGATACTGAAAGTGCTTGTGACGAACTGCTCGTTAAAGCCGCGCTTGATCCGAATCCTCCGGCTATGCCACCGACAGCAGTCAAAAGACTGAAAGAGTTGGGCATTGACTGGACAGGGCCAACCCGTAACTAGGCTTCGTATCTCCGGTTGTTCCGGTCCAATCAGTCGGGAAAAATCCTTTATAATCGGGAATTCATTTGCAATGATTGAGCTTAAAAATGTTTGTGTCGAGGCGGGCGGCCATAAGATACTCGATAATTTGAATTTGAAACTTGCCGAGAAGCGGATTGCTATTATTGGAGCCAATGGTTCAGGCAAAAGTACTTTTGTGCGATTGCTCAACGGTTTGAGATTGCCGACATCGGGTGAAGTTCTGGTCGATTCGCTCGATAGTCGCAAATATGGCAAAGAAATCCGTCGCAAAGTGGGGTTTGTCTTTCAAAATCCCGATAACCAGATTGTCATGCCGGTGGTTGAGGAAGACCTTGCTTTCGGCTTGAAAAATATCGGGGTTGAAAAAGCCGAAATCTCGAGACGGATTGATTATGTGCTTGACCGCTTCAACCTTCAAGCTGCGAGGTTGCAATCTGTGCAAAGTTTGAGTGGTGGCCAAAGGCAGCTTGTTGCGCTTTGCGGTGTTATTGTCATGGAGCCGGAAGTTATCGTTTTTGACGAACCTACTACGCAACTTGACCTTTCCAACAAGCGTAAAATGACAGAAACAATTTTCGGACTTTCCCAACAGGCTATTGTGGTTTCTCACGATCTTGAAATGCTCGAAAACTTCGATCGGGCAATTGTCATCGATCATGGTAAAGTCGTCTTTGACGATATACCGGAAAAATCGATCAGCTATTATGTGGAGAAGATGGCATGACCGATCCGAGCTACGGGACGACATTTGTTCATCGGCTTCCGGCAGGCTTAAAGCTTTTCATTGTTTTTTTCGTGAGCATCGGGCTTTTTTATTTTGCGTCGCTTCCGCTGGCGATTGTTTCACTCATTATCGTCTGGTGCCTTTTTTCCCTTGCCGGATTTCAATTTTTCAACCCCCTTTTCGAACTTAAGAAAATTTCGTGGCTTCTTGTTGCTCTATTCATCATCCAGTATTTTTCGGTGAATTTTGAAAGTGCCGCGCTAATTGTCATAAGGTTATCAAGCCTTCTTCTGCTTGCAACGCTCGTAACCTTGACGACGCCATTTTCCAAAATGATGGCCTGTTTTGAAAAGCTGTTTTCATTTATGCGGTTTTTCGGCGTAAATCCGGCAAAAATATCGCTAGGGCTGTCGCTCACTTTACGATTTATTGCAATTTTTTCCGATATATCGAAAGAAGTGCGTGAGGCACAAAAAGCACGGGGGTTGGAAAAAAGTGTATTTGCGGTCATTATGCCGGTTCTGATAAGAAGCCTTAAAGTTCAGGCCGATGTTGCAGCCGCAATCGAGGCACGTTGTTTTGATGAAGATGTGAACAATAAAAACGGGAAAAATTGAGCGGGGGAGAAAATGTCTATTCGTGATATTGTAGCGGTTGCGCTTTTTGCGGCCTTTATAGCTGTTTTGGGATTATTTCCGGCTATTCCGGTGCCCGTCATACCGGTACCTATAACTGCCCAGCTTTTAGGAATTATCCTGTCCGGTGCAATTTTGGGCGCAAAAAAAGGCTTTGCCGCCTGTCTTCTGTTTTTAATACTGGTTGCAGCAGGACTCCCGCTTTTATCCGGCGGGCGCGGTGGTATATCGGTATTTTTTGCGCCCACAAGCGGCTATCTCATCAGTTTTCCTTTTGCAGCAGGCTTTATCGGTTATTTCTATTCTCTCTTTCGCAACAGATTGACACCGGCAAAAGAAATACTGATCATGATGGTCGGTGTTTTTTGTATTAACCACCTCTTCGGCATTATCGGGCTTGTATTTATGAGCGGAATTGATTTTTCCAAAGCTTTTCTAGGTGATCTTATTTTTATTCCCGGAGATATGGTAAAAATTGTTCTCGCCTATTTGATTGCAAGCCGTCTACGTAAAGCTTTGCCAGATTTAATGGAGGCAAATCAATAAAAAGAAAAATTCATAGAAAAAAATTAATGAGAAAATATATTTTTCATAAAAAAAGCGGACATTAAGTCCGCTTTTGATACTTCTTTGAATGAAGCAATTATTTGATCACCATAACCGGACGTTCACTCATTGCCAGAACTTCGGAAGCCTGACTGCCGAGAATGAGCCGGTTAACACCGCGACGCCCATGCGAGGCGATAATAATAAGATCGGCATTATGTTCGTTTGCCGCGTCGACAATGCCAGCAGCAGCAAGTTGATTTTCTGCATGAACGCCTTTGGCTTTAACCCCTTGCTTTTCTGCTTTGTTGAGCGCTCCCTCAAGAATTTTGCGTGCGCCATCTTCCATTTCTTTACGGAATTCGTCAAAGGCTCCTGGGCTTGAAGCCCATTCGGCACCAACAACAATGCCGTAAGATGGCATCAAACTTGTGACGGTGACAACGAAAAGCTCGCCACCGGTTTTCTTCGCAAGCTCGACGGCTGCATCAACGCCACGGCCAGCAAGTTCTGAACCATCCGTTGCTACAAGAATACGTTCATACATATCTGTTTCCTTCCCTCTTCAATTCGGACTTATGCCCTGACACGCAGATAAGAACTAACTCACTCCGCTTCAATATTCTTGGAGCTGTAGTTTAACCAATATATACTATATTTCTATAGAGCACGCATCATGATCGGCAAAAAAACATTTGTTCACAGGCAAATCGTTTTTTAATTCCAATTCGGATAGGGACTTTCGCATCAACTTATATGTTATCGATCATATTTTTATGCGATTTTGAATTTTTTAAGCTATAGAGTTAGTAAGCTTTATCACTCGATTGGTAAGAGACAGGTTCTAAAGGAACCGCAAACAAAAAGACAAGTCCGATTTGGATCATTTGATATGCATAAGATATTGGGTATATCCACCCTTTTTGTAATGTTTTTTATAAGCCTGACGTCTGTTCGGGCCAATCCTTATATATCCGTTGATGTTGCAACCGGCCGTATTCTTGCTCAAAATGACGCATTCGACCGATGGTATCCTGCTTCACTCACAAAGATGATGACAGCCTATGTCACTTTCCGCGCTCTTCATAATGGTGATGTTACGCCTGAAACAAGAGTAACCGTAAGTGCCGCGGCTGCAAAACTTCCGCCCAGCCATTCGGGATATAAGCCTGGTTCTGTTCTTGATCTCGACACTGCCTTGTCGATCACTCTGGTAAAATCTACCAATGATCTTGCAACAGCAATTGCCGAAACAGTGGGCGGCTCGGAACAAGCTTTTGTTGTTCGTATGAATGCAGAAGCCCAGCGCCTTGGTATGTTCGGAACACATTTTGCCAATGCCAATGGCCTTCCCAATCCGGACAATTATTCAACAGCTCGTGACCTTGCCGTTCTGGCGGTACAGATCCGTCGCGAATTTCCGCAATATGCCCATTATTTTTCTATTCCTGCGATCGATTTCGGGGGCGGGCGTAAAGTCGAACAAAATTCGAATAATCTGATTGGTCGTTTTTCCGGCGCCGATGGCATGAAAACCGGTTTCATCTGCGCATCCGGATTTAATCTTGTTGCATCGGCAACCCGCAACAAGCGCACAATTATCGCCGTTGTTCTTGGTGCCGATCGTATCGACCAACGTGAAGCTCTGGCCGCCAAACTTTTGAATGACGGTTTTGCCAATCAAGGCTCGTCACAAAAGACACTTGCAACTTTGCAGCCTTATGGAACGAAACTCACACAGGTGAGCGATATCAAAGACAGAATATGCAATGATGACGCATGGAAAGCACGTATGCAGCATCGTGATGAAAAAGGAAAAGTCATTTTTGACTCGCCTTATATTTCAGCTCAGCCGCTTGATGTAACGCCGTTGCAAGTGCGGCTGATTTCGGCACCGGCGCCTGCAAAACCGGGTGAAATACCGGCCTGGAAAATTCCGGTTCCCACCCCTCGTCCCCAATCAATGGATGCACAATGACGAATTCGATGAACCGCATCGCTGTTACAATTTTTACCGGTTTTCTGGGGTCGGGAAAAACCACTTTGCTTAACCGCGTTCTGAAAGACCCATTGCTCACCGATACAGCTGTTATTGTCAACGAATTCGGCGAGGTAGGAATTGATAATCTTCTCGTTGAACAAGCTGATGATGGCGTTATCGAATTATCTAATGGCTGTCTTTGCTGTACAATGCGCGGCCAGCTTGTCGATAGTCTTGCAAGTCTCGTCGACCGGCTTCAAACAGGTCGTATCAAAAGTTTGAAGCATGTGGTTATTGAAACAACCGGTCTTGCTGATCCGGCACCCATTCTGCAAGCTTTGTTAGGCCATCCGGCAATGGTTCAATCTTTTGCCATAGACGGGGTTATTACCACTGTCGATGCGGTCAATGGACTGGAAACTCTGGCACGGCATAAAGAGGCACGCAATCAGGTTGCATTCGCCGACCGGATTGTTCTTACCAAAACCGATCTTGTTGCTGATAAAAAAACGCTCGAACTATTGATGAGAGAGCTCGGCAAACTTAATCCCACAGCCGAAATTCTCTATTCCGGTGCGGCCCATTGCCCGCCTTCGGCGCTCGTCAATATCGGCGTTTTCGATTTGAGCAAGAAAGCGCCGGATATCAAAAACTGGCTTGGCAAAGAAGAGGAACACGAGCACCATCATCACCATCATGATGTCAATCGTCATTCCGATACGATTCATGCGTTTTCTCTCACCCATGACAAACCCATTCCCTATTTTGCACTGGAAGCTTTTATAGATCTTTTGCGCGCCAATCACGGGGCAAAAATGTTGCGCATGAAAGGCATTGTCGAGCTTGAGGAAGATCCGTCACGTCCGGTTGTTATCCACGGTGTCCAGACCTTGTTCCATCCGCCGGTTCGTCTGTCCAAATGGCCGGAAGGCCGTCATGAAACGCGGCTTGTTATGATTACCGACGGGATAGATGAAACGACAGTGCGGGAAATGTTTGATGCTTTTTTGGGAAAACCTGTGCTCGATAAGGCTGACCGGGCAGCAATGACAGATAATCCGCTCGCAATACCGGGATTCAAATTCTAGTCCGACGTTTTTCGCCCCCGAAGATTTCTGCTCCTATTCAACTGGCCGTTCGTTTTTTTTCAGTCTATGTTTTAATTTTTTTTCGTGAAATGGGGCGTCATGAAACGCGGCGCCAAGGCACGCGGTGTTGAATGGTTACCCCTTTTTTAAAAGCTGATAATGGAAAATAGCGCGGTTGATGTTGCTATAGGCGTTGCCAATTTTTGACCGGAAGCTTCAACCAAACGAAATATTGTCCGTTCCGGAAAGGTTTGACGCGAGGTAAAAATCAGGAAAATCAAATAGACGCTGTCCGCAATCCCGATAAAAGCGCGTAGCATCATTTGCGGATAAACGGAATTTCAGGGCGTAGCACAAAAGAAAAATTACCTGCCACGTGATAAAGCCCGACTGTCGTGAAGCTGTCGGAATGGCTGGAAGGGCATGCCTTCAAGAAGCGGGCAAGGAAATTACTCTTTTGCTCTTTTGAAGAGGTACCGGTTTTCAGGATTTTCCGTGTGGTATGATAATAAGGTGATGAATGCCGTTTTTGATGCTTTTTTCAAAGCCGTAATTACGCTGGCGGCAATAATTGGCAATATCCAGAGGTGCCAAAGGATCATCGCTCAATATAACGAGCGTCATATCATCCGGTAATGTGGATTGCTTTTTTCTTGTCTTTAAAAGAACGAGCGGGCATTTAAGCCCGCACAAGTCATAGATAAAACTTTTTTCAGCCACCAAATAATTTCCAGAGACTTTTCTTTTCTTGTGGTTCATTGGCTGCCGGTGTGACCGGTGCTCCAGAATTTTGCGCCTCTTCTTCGGCAAGCGATTGACCACCGGTTTCCGGTTTCGGAGTGGGGATAACGGTGCTTGCCGTTTTCTCGGCCGGGTTGGCCGCTTTTGATGCAACCGCATTTGCAGGAGCTATATCGGGCGCATCAGGCGTTTCTTTCGATGCCGGTGTCAATGACGGCGGTTCACGTGATACCTGAACGCCTGCGGCACGTTTGCGGCTCCAATCGGCAACAAGAGAAGCCTCTTCCACACCTTGAATTGTCGGTGCCGGTGCTTTCATTTTCTTTTCACGGGCAGATGAAAAGGCATCATCATATTTCTTTTGATATGAGGCAAAAGCTGTTTGCAACGATGAATCGGGCGCCGCAGCAGGGCACACGCCGGCCGGTGTCAAAGCTTTTCCGTCTGTATTGCGGTTGAAGACGTAGCGTTTTTCACAAACGTCGACCTTCGGCGGACGTTTTGTTACTTCAAAAATATCATAGCCTTCCTTAAGCATTGTCCAGAATTTATAGTTCGGGTCATTGCGATAACGAGCCATATTTTCGGCGGTCATGCGGAACGGAAAGGCCTCAAGCTGGAATTCACGCTGACCACCTTTGAAAGAATCCCGCCCGAAAGCGTAGATCTGCGCAATGTTTTCGTCGCTCATAGAATAGCAGCCGGATGAAGAACATGCTCCATGAACCATCAAATGCTGACCGGTGCGGCCATTTACCTGATCATAGGCATTGGGAAAGCCGATATTGAAAGCGAGATAATAGTTCGAATTCGGATTCATCTGGCTTGGACGAATTGTGTAAAAACCTTCCGGTGCCTGCCTGTCACCTTCCATATATTTCGGTCCGAGTTTTCCTGACCATTTGCATATATTATAAGTGGAAATGAGGTCATATTTTCCGGTGCGTGTCTGCTTCCAAATCTCGACGACACTTTCTTCTTTGAAAACTCTAACAAGAATAGGCGAATATTTTTCCATATTCTTGGCGGCCATCTTGTCTTGCAATTTTTTTGGCAATTCCTGTGTTGCTTTGCCGATTTGCGGCAAATTCGATGATTGCTGGCAACCACTTAAAAAAGTTGCTGTAAGGAAAAAAGAAGCAAGAAGTGCGGTTCCAATTTTCATTCACTAAGCTCCGGATGAGCAGGCACTCACCAAATCCCAATTGTTCACTTGGCCGAATTTCATTTTGAGAAAAATTGAACTCGGACCAATCCCATTTACCATATCATAATATTAAAAAAATTAAACTTCCCCTAAAAATCTCGGGTTTTCTTATATCGAACGAAAGCCGGCGTTAAACGAAATTCGGGTCTTTTTTGTATTCATAAGTCCGGATGATATCAGCCCTTGAATGCGCGTTATTTTTTATGAATGCGCGTTATTTTTTTATTTCCAGCGATTGTTCTTCTGATTGGGCACCAAAAAGCTAACCGAAGTCGTTTCTCAATTCCTGTCTATGGCCTGTTGTAATATTCAAAGACAGGAACTTTGAAGAACTGCAGGACAAACCGGCGATAGTGCATTCAAGCTTTGGCTGTTAGCATTGTTCATCACAACAATGATAACGCCCAATGTAATAGCGAGCGAAAGAACAGCCCGGATAATGCGCATCAACCACATATCTGTTCATACCTCTTCATTTCCGTCCTAAGTTCATTTGCCCATCCCTTTTGTTCTCCCCGACAGGTCATTATCAAAAAGGATGAAATCAAAATGATGACGGATAGCACCTATAATATAGTGATTAGGTGGATGGGTTCTAAGGGGTAAGCGGTAAATGCAGCATTAAATAAATTCAAAAAATTTATCAGAGAACCGGTTTTTTGAGCGAAATTCGCAAAAAATAGCGCAAAAACCCGCCAAAACCGATAATGACTTCCCGAATTGTTATTTGCCGGATTGGCATTTTGTTATTTGCCAGATTGTCACTTGCTTGTAGTCATTATCTTCGATTGCTTTGGAAACACGAAGCTTGAACGTTGCTTTTCTTTCCAGCAATTTTACCGGAAGATAAGCGCGTGCAGGATCACCGACAAGTATAACAGTTTTTGACTGGTCGAAATGTTGAAACCAGTCAATGACAGTTTCACTCATTATTTTGTCATAAAAGACATCACCGGCAAGGATAACATCGAAAGCGTTTTGTAACGCCCCGCCTTTATTGACAAGATTGTCATTCTCGATCGTCACGGACACATTGTTGAGGGGGGCATTAAGCCGAATAGCCTCGCATGCAAAAGCATCAATATCATTGGAAAGAACCGATAAAGCGCCCGCCTGTTTTGCAGCAATGCCAACCAGTCCCGAGCCGGAAGCAAAATCGAGCACTTTTTTGCCTCTCACTATTTCAGGGTTTTCCAGAATATAGAGCGCCAATGCCTCGCCACCTGCCCATGGAAAAGCCCAGAAGGGTGGAGGAAGATCTATTTTGCCCATCTCGGCTTCGGTCATGTGCCAGAGTTTGTGGACTTCATCGGCCTGATAAAGTTTTATCGACGGGATGTTGAGACAGGCAAGCGGAGAGGTGTTTTCGAGAATGAATGTTTTTTTATTCATCACGGTCGCGAATTAAATATTTTGCCGAAATTATCAACCCCTACCAAAATTTTCAGGGAGCCGGTGAAAGTCCACCCATCCGGCAGACTTCTTGCCATTCATCTTCGCGTACAGGCTGCACCGAAAGGCGCATAGACGTCACCAAAGACATATTGGCAAGTTTCGGATTGGCTTTGACGGCTTTCAAAGTAACAGGCTTGGGCATATCGCAAACAGCGCGGATATCGACACATTCCCAACGCGGGTCATCGGTTGTCGAATCGTGATGGGCAGTTTTGCAAACTTCAACGATTCCAACGATTTCCAGTCCTTCATTGGAGTGGTAAAAGAAACCCTTGTCACCAATTTTCATAGCCCGCATATTGTTGCGAGCCAGATAATTGCGCACACCGTCCCACTGTTCGCCTTCGGCACCTTTGTTTTTTTGCATCTCCCACGACCATTTGAATGGCTCGGATTTGAATAACCAATAAGCCATTTCAAGCTTCCTCGGGATTATTGACACCCCAGCGCCACCGACGGATTTTCATATCACTGAAGAGTCCGGCTTTTGCATAAGGGTCGTTTTCGGCAAAACTTTTGGCTTCTTCGAGTGATTTTGCTTCCACAACGATCAAAGTGCCATCGGGCTTTTCATTATCGTCAAGAAAGGGTCCCGCAAATTTAAGGGTTTTGCCAAGGCTTTTCAGATAGTCGAGATGTTTCGGGCGTATGTCGAGACGAACATGCAAATGGTCTTTTTTATCATTGCAGATAACGGCATAAAGCATTGTCTAATCCTCCGATTTCAAAGGGCGGGTAATAAGCGCAGTGACAGCTTCGTCAATGGTGATACGTCTGTCAAGCAAATCGGCAACGGCATCAATAACCGGTGCAACGATATTTTTTTTGTGGCAAAGGTCGGCAGCACCGGGGGCGGTGGCAACACCTTCCGCCAATTTCAAACCATCGGTCGATTTTTCTTGGCCCAGCGCAAAACCATAAGTGAAATTGCGCGATTTTGCCGATGAACAGGTGAGTATAAGATCTCCCAAAACGGAAAGGCCGGTCATGGTTTCTGCTTTCGCACCCATGGCCTTTCCAATGCGGCGCAATTCGGCAAAACCACGGGTTACAAGAGCTGCTTGTGCACTGGCACCAAGGCCACGTCCAGCAGCCGCACCGGCAGCAATAGCAAGAACATTTTTTAACGAGCCGCCAATTTCTACGCCCACAATATCATCGCTCGCGTAACAACGGAAAACCGGTCCCGAAAACAGATTGGCAATTTCTTTGGAGAGTTCGATGTTTTTTGCGGCAATTGTTACGGCTGTTGGCAGGCCACGGGCGACATCTTCGGCAAAGCTCGGCCCGGAAAGTGTTGCCATTTGATGATTTGGTAAAATATCCGAAACAATGTCGGACATGAAGCATCCGGTTTTCTGCTCTATGCCTTTGGCACAAAGAATAATCGGGGCTTTTTCAGGAATGAAGCGGGCAAAACTATTCAATGCAGAGGAAAAAACCTGAGCCGGAATAACTGCAAGAACAAAATCGGCACCGCCGAGTGCATAAGCTGCATCGGTTGTTGCTAAAAGCCCCGAGGGCAAAACGACATCCGGCAGATAATGCGGGTTGATATGATTTTTATTGATTTGTTCGACGGTTTCACGATTGCGCCCGTAAAGTGCGACATCATGCCCGAGATTATGAGAAAGAACGGCAAGTGCTGTCCCCCACGCACCGCTTCCCATGACAGCAATTTTTTTACCCGTTTTGTTCAAGCTTTGGCTCCCCGTCGTCCGGCACCGATCAATGGTGATGACTGTTCATCAAGTGGCCAGCGCGAACGCGGCGCAATATTGAAGGATGAACGGTCACCGTGAATAAAATGTTGAAGTCCGGCATAAGCAATCATGGCGGCATTATCGGTGCAAAGACCGATTGGCGGTGCGATAAATTTAAAGCCATGTGCGTCGCATAATTTCTGCAATGAATTGCGAATGGCTTTGTTGGAGGCAACACCACCCGCAACAACAAGAGAAGCCTCTTTATCAGGATATTCGTTTTTGAAAACAGCAAGCGAACGTTCGACGCGGTCGCTCAATGTATCGGTCACCGCAAGTTCGAAAGAGGCTGCAATATCGGCAATATCCTTGTCGCTCAAAGGTGCCATTTCCATAGCGGCTTGCCGAACTGCGGTTTTAAGGCCGGAAAACGAGAAATCGAGCCGTTTTTCACCTTTCAACGGTCTTGGCAGTTCAATTCTCTGATTATCGCCTTGAGCGGCCAGTTTTTCGATAATCGGCCCGCCGGGATAGGGAAGGCCAAGAAGCTTTGCCGTTTTATCAAAAGCTTCGCCCAGAGCATCGTCAATTGTAGTGCCAAGGCGTTTGTAATCTCCCAATCCTTTGACCAGAATAACTTGTGTGTGACCGCCTGAAACAAGAAGCAGAAGATAGGGATAGTCAAGATTATTGGTAAGTTTTGCTGTCAGCGCATGGCCTTCCAGATGATTGATAGCGATAAATGGCTTATTTGCGGCAAGCGCCAGTGCTTTTGCTGTCATCAACCCGACAATTAATCCGCCGATCAGTCCGGGGCCACCTGTTGCGGCAATGGCATCAATATCCTTGAGTCCCAGTTTTGCTTCTTCAAGGGCGCGTTTGACGAGCCCGTCCAGAATTTCGACATGGGCACGTGCAGCAATTTCAGGAACAACACCACCATAAGGAACGTGGTCTTCAATCTGGCTCCAAACGATATTGCTGACAATATGGGCTTTATCACCCTCGTCACGTTCGACGATAGCGGCAGCCGTTTCATCACAACTCGTTTCAATTCCCAAAACACGCATTTTGCGCCTCAAGTTCCTTTCCATAAGCCATTTAAGGCAAGACCCGATCTGTTGCCAATGGCCTTTACGCTCATTGTCGGCAAGGCCTTTTATTGTCAGTTTTATCTTTTTTCGCTATTATTGATAGAGCAACTTTAAAACCGGTTTTACCAAATAGCCAGTTCTATCAAATAGAATCTGTGAAGTCTTGAAGAAAAGCGATAAAGCTTGGGGTCAACCGTTTGTTTTAAAGAGAGGGAGTTTTCCTTTATGGTTATTCTGGTGACGCGCCCTGAACCCGGAGCAACGCGAACCGCGAAGCATTTGCGTCATTTGAAGTTATCTCCGTATATTTTGTCTTTGTCGAAAACTGTTCAATTACCGGTTCTCCGGCAGGATTTTTCCTGTGATGCGGTTGTTGCAACAAGTGAATCAGCATTTTTATATGGGAATTTAGACTTTATTGAAAAATTGCGTGGGAAGCCGCTCTATGTTGTTGGAAAACATACAGCAGAGGCAGCAAAAAAAGCCGGTTTTTCCGATATCGTCTTTGCCGCACGCAATGCGAAAACACTTGCACACAAAATCGAAAGAGCACCAGGCGATCGCATTCTTTATCTTGCCGGTCATGTGCGCCGACCCGATCTTGAAGAACAATTGCACCAGAAATACAAATATTTCGAGACGATTGAACTATATGATACAATACCGATAAAGCTTGACGACGAACAAAAACTGAAGATTCCGCAAAAAATCGATATCGTTATGCTCTATTCAGCTATGGCTGCCGCTGGTCTTGCGCAAATTAGCAGCTATATTAAACACTCGACAGTATTTTTATGTCTTTCGACGCGCATAGCAAATGCTGTTCCAAAAACATTTTTGAATGCAATAGTTATAGCACATGAACCGAATGAAGATGCGATGTTGGATGGGGTGAAGGCAATATTGGCTTAAAACTGTTTTTACCCTTTTCGAATGATATAAACCATTCTTTCATTTCACGCCGGTATTCTGGTCACGGATTAAACAAGGAAAGCGAGGAGCTATGGCAGAGCCTCAAAAACCAAAGGCGAAATCTCAACATTCAGGGAAAGCCCGTAAGCCCCCATTGGTCGATCTTCATGCAGAAAAGACTCTTCACGCAGAAAAGACACTTGGCGCAGAAAAGACCGGTATTCCGGAAGCCGAACCTGTGGTTATTGGCACTAATCAGAAAAGTTCCGTGACAGAAGCGCGAGGGCAGAGTGACAAAACCTCCGGTGCTAAAATCTCGCCCGAGGTTAAGACCGAGACCAAAAAATCTGCCGGTGAAGACGCAGGATTAAAACCTGCCGACACGAAAACTGCAGAGGCAGCTGATAGAGAGAAAAGTGGCGATAGGGAAAAAAGTGGGGTAAAAATGGCAAGTGACCAGACCTCTCATAGGAATGAAAAAAATAAGAATGGTTCACCATTGTCCGCACAAGAAAGCGTGGGCGGAACAAAAGGAGGGAGCCGCCTCAGCCATTTTGCTTCCGGTGTTGCCGGAGGTGTCATTGCTCTTATCCTCGGAGCAGGCTTGCAATGGAGCGGTTTGTTGCCAGGTTTTTCAGAACAGGATCGTTCTACGCAAAGCAAACTTGCAAATCTTGAAAAGGCAATTGAGAGCCTCAAACAGAATGCGGTGGATGGCGCAACTGTAACAGCAGAGCTTTCTTCTGCCGATCGGCAAGCCCTTGATAACGTTGTGGCTCATGTCAGCGAGCTTGACAGTAAAACAAATTCTATGGGCGAGCAATTGTCCGGTGTAATTGATAATGTTGAAACATTGAACAATGTTGTCAATTCTTCAGTCAGCGATAACGCCAATCCGCAGGCAGCCGAAATTCTGACAAACAAATTTACCGACATTCAAAACCGGTTGCAAACTCTTCCCGCAATTTCCGAAAAATCGGGTCAGGCTCTCGATCTCGCTCAAGGGAACGCTCAAAATATAGATCAATTGAAGAAGCAGGTTGAAGAGATAGAAACTGCGCTCAAAACGCCCGTTCAAGGTAAGGACGTTGCGGCAATAACAGCGGCGAATGCGCTTAAAAATGCTATTGATCGCGGTGGTTCCTTTGCAAACGAACTTGATATGCTCAAAAACCTCGCGCCCGATTTGACTTCGCTTGATAATCTCAAGCAATATGCCGAAAAAGGTGTCCCCAATCAGGCCGAGCTTTCAGATGATTTCGCACATGTTGCCGATCAGATTTCGAAAACAGACAATCAACCGGCAGATGACGCAGGTTTTGGTGAAAAATTATGGGCTAGCGCAAAAGGTCTTGTCACTTCTCGCCCTGTCGGCAATGTCGAAGGAGAAAGTGCCGGCGCAATTGCTGCGAGAATGGAAGTAGCAATCAAGAAAGGTGACAATGAACGTGCTTTGAGCGAATGGCAAAACCTGCCACAAAGTGCCAAGGATGTTTCATCCGATTTTATTGCGAAGTTGAAAATAAGGCGTGATGCCGATGCGGTTCTATCGGAGATATTGAATAGCCTGATGTCTTCGTCCACGCCACAAGACTTGAATTAGAGGGGTATGAAGAAAAATGGTTCGCGTACTCTTTTACGTTCTTGTAATAGCAATTCTTGGAGCCGGTTTTGCCTGGCTTGCCAATAATCCCGGCGATCTCGTTATGGACTTCGGCTCAAGCAGGGTCACTGTTTCTGTTTTGACAGCAGTGATTGCTTTTGTTCTTCTTGTTGTCGTCGTTTTGCTTTTGCTCTTTGTCCTGAAATCGGTTTTTTCAGCGCCGCGCAAACTTTCCCGTCACTTCGATGAACAACGACAGAAAAAAGGTCGTGACGCATTGTCAAGCGGACTTCTGGCAGTTCTCTCGGGCGATGTCGATACGGCCAAACGCATGAATAAACGTGTTGCTCGTTATCTTGATAGCGAAAATGAACCTCTTGCCAAATTTCTCGAAGCAAAAACATTGCTTATTGAAAATGATGTTCCCAATGCACTTCGCGTTTATGAAGAGATGAGCAAATCTCCCAAAACGAAACTTGCGGGGCTCCATGGGCTTTATCGTGAAGCGATGAAATCGGGTGCTTATGAAGCCGCCGGTCAATATGCTGAAAAAGCAAGTTTGATAGCGCCATCTGTCACTTGGGCCAATCAGGCAATGCTTGACCGGTTATGCGCCGAAGGCTCATGGGACAAGGCGCTCGAGCTTTTTGATCGGGAAGTTAAATCTTTGCCACGCGCCGAACGGTCCAACAAGAAACTCACACATAAGCGGGTGGTTCTTTTGACAGGTCAGGCCAGAGATATGTTCGAATATTACCCTGATGACGCGCGTAAAACCGCGCTGAAAGCCCAAAAGCTCGAACCGTCATTTGTACCTGCGACATTTGTGGCAGCCGATATTCTCTATCGTCAACACGAAACCGGCAAAGCTGACAGGCTCATTGAAAATTTATGGAAAAAGTCACCCCATGCTGATCTCGCAAACCTTTATTTGAATGGCGAAGAGCGTGCCGTCGACCGCTTGAAAAAAGCAAAAGTTCTTGCCCAAAAAAATCCGCAAAGCTTTGAATCATGCTTCATTGTTGCGCGCTCGGCTTTCGATGCGGGCGAACTTCAGCTTGCGCGTGATCAGGCAGAAAAAGCGGTGAAGATTGCACCTCGCGAGAGTGCCTATCTTTTGCTTGCCGATATAGAAGAAGCACAAAGCGGTGATCAGGGGCGGGTTCGTCAATGGTTGTCGCTGGCGGTGCGTGCCGATCGTGATCCGGTTTGGATGGCAGATGGCAAAACTTTTGACAAATGGCAACCGGTCTCGCCGATCAGCGGCAAATTGGATGCTGTGCATTGGCAAGCCCCCTCACGCACTCCCGGATTGACTTTGAATCCCGATGAAGTCATTCCCGCTACGATCGAACAAATGCCGGTAAAAAGCAAAAAAACTGCCGGTACCGATCATGGCAACACAATGAAAACCGACAGCACGTCAACAATGATAAAAGACAGAAAAGACAATAGTGAAGCAACACAAATCTTTCATACCAAACCGGTTGTTGTTGTTGATGCCGTTGACCCTTCAAAACCGGATATTCCTGTTGATGTCACAAGGATTAATGTTGATGATCCGGGCGTACGCAAAAAATAATGTTTAAAAAACATTGGAAATTAGGCAATAGTTTGCAAATTTATTGCGAATAATTGGTCGTTAAAGGGTTTATCAGGACTATGGGGCAGGCTTTTTAAAGCCCAATGAAAAGACGGGTCAAACGCTTTTATGTGTTCAGGATAGTCTGTGATTTCGAACGTCTAACTTAATCTGAATGGCGAGGACAGAGATTGATATTACAGAAATTTGCAGACTTTTTACAATCACTCGGACAAACCGGTCCCGAGTTTGGAGAAGATGATCCTCGCGTGGCGGCGATCGCCTTGGCTTTTCACATTGTTGATGCTGATGGTCAGGAACAGGGTGTCGAGAAAAAAGTCCTCTATGACATTGTTTCCCACGAATTCGAACTTGCCGGGCCGGAGGTAAAAGCTCTGATTGAAGCTGGCAAAGCGGCCAACCGTGATAGTCTTGATATTTTCAAATTTACCTCGACATTAAAACGCCATCTTACAAAGGAAGAATGTATCAACTTTGTTGGAGTATTGTGGGAAATCGCTTATGCCGATGGTTATATTTACGAATTGGAAGATACGCTGATCTGGCGAATAGCCGAAATGATCGGTGTTGATCGTAAGAATCGTTTGGAATTGAAAAAAATGGCGGCACAGAGAAAACAGGTTTCGGAAATGCCGAAAAGCCCGCCAGAAACTAAATAGGTCGTTGAAATAAAATGTCATTGGCGGACGAAAAATCTTCCACGGAAGAGAAAAAGCAAAAAATAGCGGTTGTCTTGCATCAGGCATCTTCAAGTACCGGACGCATCGGCCAAATCTTGCAAAAGAACGGGTTTGAACTCAGCATTTATCGGCCGGTATTGGGGGATTGTCTTCCGAAAACATTGAAAGATTATGCGGGTGCAATCATTTTCGGCGGCCCGATGAGCGCTAATGACAATGAACCCTTTATCAATCGCGAGATGGACTGGATATCGGTTGCGCTTAAAGAAAATAAACCGTTTCTCGGGATTTGTCTCGGGGCGCAATTGCTGGCCAGAAACCTTGGCGGGGTGGTCAAACCGCGTAGCGATGGTGAAGTCGAAATCGGCTGGTATCCGATTGAAGCGACCGGAACTGGCAAGCGTGTTATGGATTGGCCGAAAATGGTTTATCATTTCCATAGCGAAGGCATTTACGATTTGCCGGAAACGGCAGAAGTTCTTGCCAAGGGCAAAACCTATCCTACACAAGCATTCCGTTATGGTGACAATGCGTGGGGTTTGCAATTCCATTCCGAATTGACGCGTGCAATGATGCAGCGTTGGGTGGTGCACGGTGCCGAACGTTTAGAATTAAAGGGCGCCCAATGCGCAAAATCGCAACTCGAAGGACGCTTTGTCTATGATCCGGCGTTGCGCCGCTGGATTGAACAGGCACTTGTCAAAATGTTCGGCAAGCCGAAGTAAACCGTTCAATCCTGACCGATAATATCGAACGGGGTTTTAAAGGTCGTAGATTGTTGGAAGCCATCAGTCTTGAAGAAGTTTTGCAAGCTTTTCCAAAGATCTGTCGGGAATGCCCATTTTTCTTAAACTTGCTGCAGTATTGACAACGTAATCAATGTTGGAACCGGCAAGCCCATGACTTTGACGGATAATCATCGCCATATTTTCCGGGTCCATTTTTTTGGCATATTGTTCGTGTGATTGATCGGCAACAAAAAATAGTCCGTTGACGATGCGTCCGTCTTTCAGGTGGATGGGCTTCAGTTTTTCGATATAGACACTGTTTACCTGTTCACGTTCAATCAGATAATCGTAGGTTTTTTTAGTGTCCTCTACCGGAACATGAAAAGCCAGCCCGTCACAACAGCCACCGCGGTCCAACCCCAGAACAAGGCCGGGATTTTCAACGGTTCCGCGATAGTGGTTGGAATAGATACATAAGGAACGATGATAGCCGTAAAGTCGGGCAGGCGACATAAAATCGTAGTGAAAGCCGGGATTCCACATCAACGAGCCATAGCCGAATACCCAAAAGTCGTGCATTTGTCGCTCATCCTCATCTCATGCACTTTTCCATGGATTTGATATATGCACTAAAAAAAGCATAAATGTCTATGGAGATATAAAGCTTTATTCTCTATGATCAGTGCACCGGTCTTTGTAGAAATTGCGAGAAAACCGAAAGATGACCTCATCCGACTTTGTGTCTCACTCCAAATCAGTCAATCATAAATGTCTCAAATGGGGTATTTTTATAGTTGTTCTGATCATTATCCTTTATTCGGTCATCTGGTATTATCTGGCGCAAAAAGTCGAGAAACGCGTCTTCGAGCAATTGGCAGCCTATAATGAAAACGGCTTTGTCGTTTCATGTGAAAACATGCATAAAATAGGCTATCCGCTCAGAATTGGTGTTTCCTGTGATAAGGTCAATTTACAACAATTGATGAAAGGCTTTGCGTTTTCGGGTGAAAAAATAATCGCCGGTGCGCCCATTTATGCACCACACTGGCTTGAACTATCACTCGCTGCGCCCGTTTCTCTCGAATTGCCGGGTTTTGTCCCGATTGGCGCCAAGTGGAGCGATATGAAGCTCGAAACCGATATCAGCCGGACTATTCCCGATGCCTTGAGTTTGCGAACGGAAAATATCGAACTCGGTGTCGGCGCCAATGGCATGTCTGACAAAGCGACCGCGAAATTCTTGCGACTTGACGCCCATGGACTGAACAGTAATCTTGATGGACGACTGACTTTCGAAGAACTTAATCTGCCATTGAAAATTCCGCATGAAAATACACCAATGCCGGAAATGAGCGGAGATATCAAATGGTCACTCGAGGAAGCTTTTTCACTTTTCGAAACGGGTGAAAGGGCAAATAATCTTGTTGAACGGTTGCGCGGACATAAAGGCAATTTGAAGCCGTCGACCGTGCAATTTGCATCAGGTGGGGCGATGACCGTCGCGGGACCATTTTCTTTTAACGATGACGGTTATCTCAATGCAAAATTGGAAATCACCATAAGTGATCAGAACAAGCTTTTGCAAACAGCACGGAATGCATTTCCTTCGCAAGCCGACAATCTCAAAACAATCTTTTTTGCGTTAAGCGCTATGCCAAAAAACGACAAAGGAGATCCGGTGCTTCAACTATCAGTGAAAAACGGAGAAGTCCGGTTGGGCTTTTTCAAAATCGGTCACGTCAATCCGATTTGAATTTTAAAATTTTTGACGGGCGCGATTAAGCCGCAAAAATTCGTTATCATTGAAGACGGGTTTTCCTCACAGCTTTTACGCTTTAAACCGGAATTATTCGTTTTAAAAATGAGCTTGAAAATTTTATTTAAAATTATTTTTTTATTTAAAAACAATAGTTTGTGAAAAAGCAACGGATAATTTTGGCGACGCTTGACTAATAAAGCTTTTGAGGGCGTGCCTTTAACTTCCCACGAATTCCATTCCGGTTCTAACGTGCAGAATATTCTTGGCATCAATCATCACTTTCGCACTTGTGACAAGGGACGACAGGTTTTACATAATAACTTGTTTTATGGAAAAGGCATTGTTGATGAGCAATTCTGGAAAATCTGTTCTTGTTATTTCAAGCCACGTTATTCGCGGTTCGGTTGGAACACGCGTGAGTGTCAATGCTCTTGAACAAATGGGATATGCTGTATGGGATATGTTGACCGTCAGCATGACATGGCAACCACGCCATGGTCCTTCCCATCGTCTCATTGTTCCGGTTGCAGATTTCAAGGCTTGGGCTGATGATATTATCCGCTCGAAATGGGTGGGAGAGATTGCAGCCGTTATGACCGGTTATTTCGGAAGTGCCGAACAGATTAAAATTACAGCCGATCTCATCAAAACGCTCAAGCAGAAAAATCCGCATCTTATCTATTTTTGCGATCCGGTTCTGGGAGACGAAGGCGGGCTTTATGTCGGGGAAGACATTGCCAAAGAAACAGTCGAACAACTGTTGCCGCTTGCCGATATTCTGAAGCCCAATCGTTCGGAACTCGAGTGGATTGTATCGAAAAAACTTGATACCAATCACGAGATTATTGAAGCTGCACGAAAAACGGGTTGCAAAACAACTCTTGTTACTTCTGCCTGGCCACTTTTAAAAAACGCTACTGGCAATCTGCTTGTAACAGATAAATCAATTCTATTGGCCGAACACCCGTTGGTGAAAGATCCGGTCAACGGCTTGGGTGATTTGACGGCTGCACTTTTTCTTGCCCGTCTTCTTGATGGGGAAAATGAAGAAGAAGCCCTTCGCTTTGCTACCGCTTCTGTTTACACTATGCTCATGGAAACAACGAGGCACAATGCTTATGAGCTGATGCTTGAAAGCGGGCTTCATCGTTTAGGAACACTCGACGAGCGCGTAACACTGCGTTATCTCAAAGATACGGCGGAAGTGGCAAAAAACAAATAAAAGGCGTGAAACGCGCGAAAGCTGCCCAAGTGATTGTCAAGTGAAGTAATTGTCAAGTGATTGATTAATGATAGATTTTCCCGAAAAGCTTTTAAAAGGCTATCATGTGTTCATGAACACGCGGCTTGTTCAAGAACGCGAGCGCTATAAGCAATTGGCTTATGAAGGGCAAAAGCCCGAGACAATGGTTATAGCCTGCTGCGATTCACGCACCGTTCCTGAAACGATATTCGATACGAACCCGGGCGAAATATTTGTTATGCGCAATGTGGCCAATCTTGTTCCGCCATTTCATCCCGATAAAGAATATCATGCAACATCGGCAGCGTTGGAGTTTGCTGTCCAGTCATTAAAAGTCAAAAATATTGTTGTACTCGGTCATGCCCGTTGCGGGGGAATTAAGAGCGCACTTGATCTTGATGGTAAACCGCTTTCTTCTGTCGATTTTATCGGTAAATGGATGGGGCTTTTGACTCCGGCTGCCGAAGCTGTTGCAACCAATACGTTGATGACGTCAAGTGAACGTCAAACAGCACTCGAGCGGATTTCCATCCGCTATTCAATCAATAATTTGCGTACCTTCCCATGGATAAAACGGCGAGAAGATCAAGGAAAGCTTGCTCTCCATGGAGCGTGGTTCGATATTGCGACAGGCGAATTATGGATTATGGATCGCCGCACCGGCGACTTTATTCGGGCTGACGATTAATTCGTCGAGATATTGTTTATCGTCCAACAAAATTCAGTTAAATAAAAAGCCCGCCAGACTGGCAGGCTTTTCCGGTTTTTTAAAATATTGAAGCAATAACGGGTCAATAACTTCCACTTGTTATCGGCGGAGAAAAATTCCGGCCGCAATTTCACGGCCGTTTGTTTTATCAATTACCGTCTATCTGTTTACCCATGATTGCAATTGATTGTTGGTAAACGCTTGCATCATTCCACCCCTGGATGGCAGCAAAATTGGGTTCTCCGGGTTGATAACCCTGTCCCGGTTGCCAACCATGGGCGCGCAAAAAATTGAATGTCGAAGCAAGCGCGTCGGCCTTCGAATTGATCATGTCGATATGACCATTCCCATCACCATCGGCGCCATAAAGCAGAACATTTTTCGGCAAGAATTGGGTTTGCCCGATTTCGCCATGCATGGCACCGATAGAATTCGGGTCAAAATCTCCGCGGTCAATCAGCTTTAAAGCGGCATAGAGCTGGTCGGTAAAAAATGCGCTACGGCGACAATCATAAGCAAGGGTTGCAACGGCTGACAGCGTATGTTGTTTTCCCATAAAGGAACCGAAGCTCGTTTCCATACCCCAAATGGCGATAACCGGACCGGATGCAACACCGTATTTTTTCTCGAGCCGGTCAAACAGTGCCGCATTCTGCTTTTTCATCACTCTGCCACGGGCAACAATGGTTGATGAACCGCGTTTCTTCATGAATTGGTCAAGGCTCAGTTTGAAACTTTTCTGACCACGGTCTGCATTGATGGTTGCTTGTGCATAATGCACATTGTTCAAAGCGGCTATGCCACGTTTGCCAATTCCGTTTGCTGCTGCTTCCTGCTTGGTTGCCTCTACCCAGTTTTCAAAACCGGCTGAAGTCGTTCCGCATTTTGGAGCTGCAAGGGCAACTCCTGTGGTTGCGGCAAATGCCAAGCCGATAAAACCGGCCTTTATCGCGCTTTTACAAAACATACGAGCTGTTCCTTCTCAAAAACCTGACCTTTATGCAGGTAAAATGTTGTTTATCGCTTATAACAAGTTGCCCCCGAAACCAAGTGGGATTACACATTATTATATATTATAGTTACAGAATATGCTTTGGCCTTGACGCTTCAACCTTGACAAAAGATTCTTTTTGCTGTTTTAAGACGCTTTAAATCTGCGACAAGCTTATCAGACTTGGAGCCACCGACCGGGACCCGTAACGGTATAAAGAGATCCCGGAGGTCAACATCCGACAGCGCGATGCGCCCTCGGGTGGGTGTTTCGTTTGGTTCGGGTTTGTTGGCTTATTAAAGAGGTAGACAATGTTTGATTCCTTACAGGAACGTCTGGGCACTATTCTGAACAATCTGACGGGGCGGGGAAGCCTGTCGGAGCAGGATGTTGCAACCGCTCTGCGTGAGGTTCGTCGTGCGCTGATCGAAGCCGATGTTGCACTTGATGTTGTGCGCTCCTTTACCGACCGTGTCCGTGAAAAGGCGGTTGGTGCCAATCTCTTGAAATCAATCAAACCGGGGCAAATGGTTGTCAAACTCGTCCATGACGAGTTGGTAGAAATGCTTGGCACGGAAGGCATTTCCATAGACCTCAATGCACCTTCACCGGTTGTTATTATGATGGTCGGCCTGCAAGGTTCAGGTAAAACGACAACTTCGGCAAAAATTGCCAAACGTCTCACTGAAAAGCAGAACAAAAAAGTTCTGATGGCTTCTCTTGATACGCGTCGTCCGGCGGCTCAGGAACAATTGCGCCAGCTCGGTGAACAGATTCATGTGCCGACATTGCCGATTATTGCCGGCCAGACACCGGTTGAAATAGCAGCCCGTGCTGTTCAGGCGGCCAAACTTGGCGGTCAGGATGTTGTTATTCTCGATACTGCCGGTCGCACCCATATCGACGAGCCGCTTATGGTCGAAATGGCTGACATCAAGGCCAAATCCGCACCGCACGAAATCTTGCTTGTTGCCGATAGTCTGACCGGTCAGGACGCAGTCAACCTTGCCCGTTCGTTTGACGAGCGTGTGGGCATTACCGGTATCATATTGACACGTATGGATGGTGACGGGCGCGGTGGTGCTGCCCTTTCAATGCGTGCCGTGACCGGCAAGCCGATCAAGGCCATTGCAACCGGCGAAAAAATGGAAGCGCTGGAAGAATTCCATCCGCGCCGCATTGCCGATCGTATTCTGGGTATGGGCGACATTGTTTCGCTGGTTGAAAAAGCTGCCGAAACAATAGATCAGGAAAAAGCAGCCGCACTTGCCAAAAAAATGCAGAAGGGCAAATTCGACCTGAGCGATTTGGCCGAACAGCTCAAGCAAATGAAAAAATTGGGCGGTATGGGCGGTATTCTCGGCATGATGCCGGGTATCGGAAAAATGAAAGACCAGATTGCGGCTGCCGGTCTTGATGACAATCTTTTTAACCGCCAATTGGCCATTATTTCTTCCATGACCAAAGAAGAACGTGCCAATCCCGATCTTTTGAAACATAGCCGCAAGCAACGCATTGCCAAAGGTTCGGGTACCAATGCGGCCGACATCAACAAACTTCTTAAAATGCATCGCCAGATGGCCGACATGATGAAAATGATGGGCGGCAAAGGCAAAGGCGGTCTGATGCAGAAGATGATGGGCGGCATTGGCGCCAAATTGGGATTTGGCGGTTTGGGTGGTGGGCTTCCCGACCTTTCGTCAATGGATCCCAAGCAATTGGAAAAAATTCAGAAACAGGCTGAAAGCGCAGGCCTTGGAAACAAGCTTCCCGGTCTTGGTGGCGGGACTCTACCCGGATTACCTTCAAGTGGAACCAAATTTCCGGGGCTTCCAGGTCTGCCGAAGAAGCATTGAAAAACGAAGAAACGTTGAAGATTATGAGTGATACGAAAATTCCTGAAGAGCTTTTGCAACTTCGTGATTCGATTGACAATTTTGATGCCGCACTTGTGCATATCCTTGCCGAACGGTTCCGCTGCACCAAAGCTGTCGGAGTATTGAAGGCAAAATACGGCCTTCCGCCCGCCGATCCATCACGCGAAAAACGGCAGGTCGAACGGTTGCGCAAGCTTGCTGAAGAAAGCCATCTTGATCCCGATTTTGCGGAAAAATTTTTAAATTTCATCGTCAAGGAAGTCATTCGTCACCACGAAGCGACAGCTTTGAAACTGAATTCGAAATAAGGAAACAATTCTGCCGGAACACGAAAAGGCCGGCGGCAACCCGATTGGTAAAAAGCCAAAACCGACAATAGGAGATAAAACATGTCGTTGAAAATTCGTCTGTCACGCGCAGGTTCAAAAAAGCGTCCTTACTATCATATCGTTATCGCCGATATCCGCAGCCCGCGTGATGGCCGGTTTATCGAACGTGTCGGTTTCTGGAACCCGATGCTTGCCGACGAGAATGATCGTGTAAAGATGGATAACGAGCGCATTCAATATTGGCTCGGTCATGGCGCTTTGCCGACAGATCGTGTTGCACGTTTCCTTGATGCTGCCGGTCTTTTTAAACGCAAGCCCCGCAACAATCCCAATAAAGCGCAGCCCGGCAAAAAAGCTCAGGAACGTATTGCTGCTGCCAAACAGGCTGAAGAAGAAGCTAAAGCTGCCGCTGCTGCTCCTGCTGAAGAAGCAGCCCAGCCGACAGAATAAGCTTTTAAAATTGAAGCTTTCGGGACTTCCGACAAGTCTTTTAAAAAGTCAGAAAAACGGGCATTTGATGCCCGTTTTTTGTTGGAATTTTTGTGTGACACTTAAATGTCGAATAGATTGATTTTTCCGCATTTTTCATTTTTATCGTGGGGATAAATTTAAAACCGGAATTCAATGCAGCAACGGTTTTAATCCGGCAGGTGCCCGGTTAATGAACAACCATCTGCGGCAAGCAATGAGAAAAGCTTTTTAAAAAAGTGCCAGAGCCTGTCCGATCAAGACGAAAAAGGCGGCAAAGCTTTTTATATTGTCCATTACAGAACGGAAATAATGACAGGAACATCATTACGGGAAAATGTTTTTCTGATGAATTCAAGCTTGAAATAAAAATTGGTGAAACGCAAAACAACAGCTTGTAACAACCGGTTTTGAAAATTGGTTTAACAAATTATTTGGATACATATTAAAAGAGCAGTCTTGTTAAAAGAGCAATATCGCGCGAGATCAGCCAAGGTCGTGCGAAACAAGCTTAGGAGTTCAATAAAACCAGTTTTATTTGAACGAGCTTTCAAAAATCAGAAGTCGATAGCCCGCCCTTTTATTTCCCAATCTCCATAACGTGAAGGGTCGTTGCCACCACGGCCACCAATTTCCTTGGGTGCATCGGTTTTTTTGGCTTTTTTACGCCGTTCCTCGGCTTCTTTCAGTGCTCTTTGTGCAGCAGGCGGAAGTTCTTTTTTTTCGGAATTTTTATTCTCTATATTTTGTTCTTGTTGTTTGTCAGTCATTTTTCATAGGTCTTCCATTGAAGAAAACGGAAATATTCACCATCATATAAGGACAAATATGCGTTATATCGGAGTTGTTGACAATGAATTTTATGCGTACCGCCATGCTTCTTGCTTTCATGACGGCACTATTAATGGGCGTCGGTTACCTGATTGGCGGCAGTAATGGCGCAGTGATCGCATTTCTCATTTCAGCCGGAATGAATCTGTTTTCCTATTGGAATTCGGATAAAATGGTTTTGAGTATGTATGGCGCGCATCAGGTTGATGAGCGCAGTGCCCCCCAATATTACCGGATTGTCAGCGACCTTGCCAGAAAAGCCGGTCTCCCCCAACCGAAAGTCTTTGTGATTGATGATGCCCAGCCCAATGCTTTTGCAACAGGGCGCAACCCCGAACATGCCTCTGTTGCCGCCACAACCGGCCTGTTGAATGCGCTTAGTCCGGAAGAACTGGCCGGTGTTATGGCGCACGAGCTGTCACATGTGCAAAACCATGATACGCTGACAATGACGATAACGGCATCCATCGCCGGTGCCATTTCTATGCTTGGCAATTTTGCATTGTTTTTCGGCAGTAGTAACCGCGATTCCAATGGCAACTCCAATTCATTGGGTATTATCGGTACAATTATCGCTATGTTCGTCGCACCATTTGCTGCAATGCTTGTGCAAATGGCGATCAGCAGAACACGTGAATATGCGGCCGACAAACGCGGTGGGCAAATATGCGGAAATCCGCTATGGCTTGCTTCGGCTTTGAACAAAATTGCCCGAGGTGTTGAAACTATCCCCAATGAAGAGGCAGAGCATAATCCGGCAACAGCACATTTGTTTATCATCAATCCCTTGAATGGTAGCGGGGCAGATAATCTTTTTTCGACCCACCCCTCGACAGAAAATCGTATTGCAGCTTTGCGCAAACAGGCCGAGGAAATGAATATTACGACAACAAGCGGTTCGCCATGGGAAAATATGCGCCGCACTGTTGAACGTCCGTCATGGATGCGCAATAACACGCCGAAAGGTCCATGGTCATAATGAGTCGATATTGGCAAGTAAACGTAAAATAGTTCAATCCGGTCTGTCAGAAAAAAAATCTGCTGCGCCTGTTCCGGGCCTTCCGGCAAGGCAGGCAGCAGCCCGCCTTCTTTCGGCAGTGATCGACAAAAAGACATCGCTTGATGGCCTCACTGATAATGAGCACGGGCACCCACAATATTTGGCACTTGAAATGCGCGATCGTATGCTGGTGCGTGCTATTTTGGGGGCAGCACTTCGCCATCGTGCCGATATTGAAAGAATCTTTAAGTCTTATCTTGATCGGCCTTTGCCGCAAAATGCCCTGTCCTTAAGGCATCTTCTCCATGTTGCGGCAGCACAAGTGCTCTATCTTGACGTTCCCGACCATGCGGCAATTGATCTTGCAGTCACGGCCGCCAAAAGCGACCCACGCAATCAGCGTTTTTCAGGCCTTGTCAATGCGATTTTGCGAAAACTTGCCCGCAATGCCGACAAAGAACAGGCACAAAGTTCGGCAACAGAAAATATTCCGGCATGGTTTTCTCACATGTTGATCGAAAACTATGGTCGTGAAAAAGCGGCAAAAATATTGGCCGCACAGGCAAATGAACCACCAATCGATATTTCAGTCAAAAGTAACCCTGAAATGTGGGCGGAAAAACTCGGCGGTCATGTTCTCTTTAATGGCACAGTCCGGCTTGAACATGTCGAAGGGGCGGTAAGCGATCTTGAAGGTTATCAACAAGGGGAATGGTGGGTGCAAGATGTCGCCGCCTCTCTTCCCGCCCGTTTGCTCGGCGATATTAAAGATAAAGCTGTTGCAGATTTATGTGCAGCACCCGGTGGGAAAACGGCAGAGCTTGCCGTTCAGGGAGCCCATGTGACAGCAATCGATCTTTCTGAAAACCGCTTGAAACGTTTACAACATAATATGGAACGGCTTAATTTGAAGGTTGCAACATGGGCTGGCAATCTCAAAGATTTCAAACCTGAAGAGCTTTTCGATGCTGTTTTGCTTGATGCGCCCTGTTCGTCGACCGGAACAATCAGAAGACATCCCGATATTTTATGGACAAAAGATATTAGTGACGTTGAGAAACTTGCAAAATTACAGCTTGAACTTCTTGTCGCTTCCATTTCGCTTGTCAAAATCGGCGGTTTGATTGTCTTTGCAAATTGTTCGATTGCCCGACAGGAAGGTGAAGAGCTCGTCAATAACGTCCTCTCAAGCCGCAATGACATAAAACTCGTGCCAATTCGTGACGAGGAAGTGGGGAGAAGAAAAGAGCTTTTATCAAACGGAGTTTTGCGCACAACTCCTGCCGATCTTGAAGGACAAACGCCATTATTATCGGGAATGGACGGCTTTTTTTCTGCGAGATTCAAACGTATTGCTTAAGCTTTTTGTTACCTCTTATTATTTTTGGCTTCACCAGTTTATTCTGAAAAAAGAGAAATGGGGCAATGAAACCTTCAGTTTTTTTAAAGTTTGTTTTGTGAATTTTAAATAGCTGATGGGCAGAATCCGGAATTATTAACGTCGATATTTCAAGCCTGAACGCTCGAAAACCGGCAAAATATTTCAGCTCTTTTCCAAAAATAGATTGATAATAATTTCATTTGATCGTGATGTTCTATTGCGAGTTTTTTACCAAAATTAACCAATCATTCACCTTAATCAAAGAAAATACACTCAAGTTTGTTTTCTTGGAGTTCCGATCGTGTCCACTACAGTTGATCAGCAATATAAAACATCGCCGGCGCTTTATGCTGCGATGCGTGTGTTGCGGCGTGTGTGTGTGGGGCCGTTGTTCCGTTGGCGTTTTTCCGGCTTTCGTCCGCAGCGCATTCTGGCCGAACCGGTCGATCTTCATTTGGCCGATCCGGAAATGGCGCATGAATTCTATCATGGACGGTTTGCACTTGCCGGACGGATTGTGCAAACAGGGTCAATCTCGCCTTTTGCGATCGAGCCACCAACGCCTGCTTGGGAAGCGGCACTTAACGATTTTAGCTGGCTCCGGCATCTTGATGCGGCACGCACCCCACTTGCCAATGCCCATGCCCGTTCTTTGCTCAATGACTGGATTGAACAATCCGGAAAACATGTCAAAGGGCCTGCTTGGTATCCCGATGTTGTAGCACGCAGGCTGATTTCCTGGCTTTGTCATGCACGAATGTTGCTTGATGGCGCAAATGAAAATTTCGAACGCCGCTTCATGCGTGCATTAGGTTTTCATGCACGGTTTCTAAGAACGGCTATCCGCAATATGGACGAGGATGAAAACCGCCTTCAGGCGGCGGCGGCGTTATGCTTTGCGTCTATTTGTTTACCGGTGTCCCCTTCAATGAAGAAGGCAGCACAGGCACAGCTTACCCGCTCTTTGACCCGACAAATATTGCCGGATGGCGGGCATATTTCGCGCAATCCCGCAACATTGCTTTCGCTTTTGACCGATCTTATTGCACTGCGTCACCTTTATGCCCATAGCAAAGAGACTGCACCGAGAATATTGGTTGATTCGGTTGAACGCATGTTACCGGCTTTGCGGTTTTTTGTTCATCAAGATCAGACACTTGCCCATTTTAACGGTGTCGGACCGGTTTTGCCGGAGCGGCTGGCAGTTGTTTTAAAACTCGACGAGACAGCCGGTATGCCTTTTTCACATGCTCCTTATTCCGGCTATCAAAGACTTTATGCCAATAACACAACCATCATTGCCGATACCGGAACCATACCGCCGCGTCAGGTTTCCTATCAGGCGGCCGCAGGCTGTCTTTCATTCGAAATGTCCTCGGGTGCTGACAGGTTTATTATCAATGCAGGAATCGACCCTTATGGACCGGCCGATTATGCTTTGATGGCGCGGGCAACGGCTGCCCATTCGACGGCAACATTGAATGATACATCATCGGGTAAATTCCATAAGCGGAAAGGCAATGACCCCGCGGCACTCATAAGCGGCCCGACAATTGTCAATATAAAGCGGGTTGAAGAACCGGACCGTATCGGTTTTGTCGCAAGTCATAACGGCTATGTCGGATTGTTCAATATGATTCACGAGCGTGGATTGCTGCTTACATCCAATGGCAATGTTATCGACGGTTACGATTCCTTCTATGCACCTGCCGGCAAATCCATCAAAAGTGATGGTCGTGACAATGTAGCGGTGCGGTTCCATCTTCACCCGCATGTCGAGGTAAGCCATGATGGTAACAGCTTACGTCTGGAAGTTTTGAAGGGGGACGCATGGAGTTTCATTTCTCCCGATGCCGATATCCAGCTTGAAGATTCAATCGACTTTGCAGATCCAAGCGGCCCGAAAAGGACACGGCAGATTGTCTTGAATTTTCGGCCCGTTCTCACCGAAAAAATCCGTTGGCGTTTTACACGTATTACCGGTGCAAGCTAAGTAATTGAGCTGGAAATGAAGGTATTTTGAAAAGAGCTTATCAAAAAGTTTCAAGTCAAAACCGTTCACTTTTCTATTCACAGCGTGTTTTTTCCAACTTCCTGTGCTATGGCAGTTAAGGTTATTTCTTCTGCGTAAATTTCAGGAACAATACTATGACTGTGACATCGAAACACATTCCCGCGCCCGATTTGCTTCGGGTGCGCCGGGCTCTTATTTCTGTATCGGATAAAACCGGTCTTATCGACTTTGCGACGCGACTTCATGAATATGGCGTCGAGCTTATTTCGACAGGCGGTACTGCAAAGGCTTTGGCTGAAGCCGGTTTGCCTGTCAAAGATGTTTCCGAAGTAACCGGTTTTCCGGAAATCATGGATGGTCGGGTCAAAACTCTGCATCCGGCAATTCATGGAGGCATACTTGCAATCCGTGATGATCCCGAACATCAGGCTGCAATGAAAAAACACGGAATTGTCGGCATTGATCTTGTTGCTGTCAATCTTTATCCGTTCGAGGAAACAAGACTTTCCGGTGCCGATAATGAAACCATTGTCGAAAACATCGACATTGGGGGGCCGGCAATGATTCGCGCGGCCGCAAAAAACCATGCCTATGTTACAGTTGTGACAGATTCGGATGATTATAATCTGGTATTGGCTGAACTTGATAAAAATGAAGGCAGTCTGAAGCTTTCTTTCCGTCGTATGCTGGCTGCCCGTGCTTTTGCCCGTACAGCTTCATATGATGCAGCAATATCGAACTGGTTTGCCGAGAAGCTTGAAATTGATACGCCGAAATGGCGTGCAATTGGTGGCGAACTTGAAACGATTATGCGCTATGGCGAAAATCCGCACCAAAAAGCCGGCTTTTATCTGACCGGAGAAAAGCGCTTTGGTGTATCAACCGCGCAGGTTTTACAGGGAAAACAGCTTTCCTATAACAATATCAATGATACCGACGCTGCCTTTGAAACGGTTGCCGAATTCGATCCGGAAAAGAGTGCAGCGGTCGCCATTATCAAACATGCCAATCCTTGCGGGGTTGCCAAAGGTAAAACGTTGAAAGAAGCCTATCTCAAAGCCTTGGCTTGCGATTCCGTTTCGGCTTTCGGTGGTATTATCGCGCTGAACCGTCCGCTTGACGAAGATTGCGCTACCGAAATTACCAAAATTTTCACCGAAGTTATTATTGCACCGGATGCCACAGAAACGGCACGCGAAATCATTGCCAAGAAGAAGAATCTGCGTCTTCTGATTACTGGTGGTCTGCCTGACCCGCGCGCTCCCGGTTTGACAATGAGAACCGTATCGGGCGGCATGTTGGTTCAGACACGCGACAATGGTGTGATTGACGATCTCGAATTGAAAGTAGTTACAAAACGCCAACCGACCGAAGCGGAAATGCGTGATCTCAAATTTGCATTTCAGGTCGCCAAACATGTCAAATCGAATGCCATTGTCTATGTGAAGGATAATGCAACAGTCGGCATCGGTGCCGGTCAGATGAGCCGTGTGGATTCTGCTCGTATTGCCGCTCATAAAGCGCTTGATGCAGCTAAAATTGCCGGTAGAAGCGAGCCTTTGACCAAAGGTTCGGTTGTTGCCTCCGACGCTTTCTTCCCGTTTGCTGATGGATTATTATCAGCGGTTGAAGCTGGTGCAACAGCGGTCATTCAGCCGGGCGGTTCTATCCGCGATGACGAGGTGATTGCAGCAGCGGACGAAAACAATATTGCTATGGTCTTTACCGGCATGCGGCATTTCCGTCACTGAATAAGTGGTTAAAAAATAAAAAGTGAAATTTTAATCAAAAGCTGCCGGATGAGTTCCGGCAGCTTTTTTTAAAGCTATCATTGTTTCCGATACTTTCCGGAAGTGATCAGAGGTCACGTTGAGCAAGCTTCAAAACGGAAGCATCGGAGAAAAAGAGCGATTATTTCAGCGAAAATATTTTTAAAACCGGTTAAGCGCTGTTTTGATAGATTTACCGGAGATTTTTACAAAACTGTCAACTTTTCTCAAACAGCATTATGTCTATGACGCGTGTCGCACAGCAAATTCTTGTTTGACAATTGCAATAAATATGCCGCGATTGATTGAAAGAGATTAGGGTTTTTCTCGGGTGAGACAGTTTCGGGGCCGCAAAGAATAGCAGGAATAAACAATAGCGTTCGTCAAAAAATTATTTGCTTACGTCGACAATATATTTCATTTCCGTGAAGCCGGTTGTGTTAAACGAAAAATTAACCATAATTTATGAAAATTTTTAGAAAATATCGTTATTCCATAAGTTGTTTTATGAAGATAAATAGAATTTCGTTCTTTCAAATTTGTAATTTGGCTTAATTTAAAACAATTCTCATGAAATTTTTGATAAGAATTATGGCATAAAACACCGTTTTATTGCTTAAATAAGGCCGAATGTCGTGAAATGAGGCAAAAAGCCGACAATTCTTAACGAATTGTGACTAAAAAATATGCAAAATGCTTAAACGTTGCACAGCAGCTATGCAATCTTGTCACTCCTCAATTTGGAAAGGCAAGACTATATATGCCTCAACAAATTCCAACATAATAATATAAATCAGGTGAGTGTCATGAATCTTCTTCGTAGTTTTAATAAATGGCGCCGTTATCGTACAACTTATAATGAATTGAGCCGTCTTTCTGCTCATGAACTAAACGATCTTGGCATTACTCGTTCCGAGATCGCGGCGATTGCTCGCCGTACAGCACGCTAAAAGCTCACAGGGCCTTCTCCCCTCGGGCTCTGTGTGGAAAGCCTTTCCTTCCCTTGAGGCTTTCCTTTCGTAACGTCTGCTGCTTCCTCCCGCAGCAGGCGTTTTTTATTTTCGTCCTTTTATTTTTCTCCCTCGAGTCTTCCTTTTTATCGTTTGTTACTCCGTCCTGCGGGGCCAAGCGTTTTGATTTCAAAGCTCTATTTCAGTCTTTTAGAACAATACAGCAATCCGTTCTCAAAGCATTTCTATGTTAAAAGAAGTGTCTCGGCACCGGTTCGTTGATAGCGGCAATTGCTCGTTGCATAGCACGCTGAAAGCTTGTGAGGTTTTCTCCTCGGACTTTGCCCGCGAAGTCTGTCCTTATTTTGAAGCTTGTCTTTTATAAATTTGGCTTCCCGATCTCTCGCACCATTAAAGGCTCGCATCAAAAAAGTTTGTCTGGCTTTAATCAGAAAAACGGCTTCACAAAAGGAAGAAACCACCTGACGTACATTTGCGCACTTTATAAACGCAACGATATCTCGCTCAAGACTGGCCCGAAGACCGGCAGAACCTTTTCCGACAAACATATTCTGGCAAGTTTGCCCTTAAAGAGCAATTATTTTAATATTGGCCGTTCTTTCGGCGACCTGCATTTTAAACCTTAACTTTTGGTTTTAAGCGAAGAAATCTTGAACAGAATGAGGCAAGAATTTTATTATTGTTATGACGTGGCTTTTTGCGGCGTGGTTTGGCTCTGATGATGCTTTTCGCGCATGAACGTTAAAAGACTTGAAGCCATGATCAGGATAATGCCAATGATCATAGGAAGATCAAGATGATCATTGAAAATGAAATAGCCGAATAATATCGCCCAGATCATCTGGCTATATTGCGGGGTAGCAATTGCAATAGCGGGAACGCGGCGAGCAGCAGACATGAGGAAAAGCGCGCCAAGAGCGGCAAATAATCCATAACCGGCAAGATAAATCCATTCGAAGCCATGTGGTTCGATATAACCGGGGAGGCTCAATAAACCACAGATAACAATCGAACCGATAATCCCGCTGGAATAGAGAGTGATGCGTTTTTCACGTCCGCCCATATGGCGGACAATAATAATGGAAATAGCTCCGCTCAATCCGGCAAAGACAGCTCCGACATGTCCGATATTGAGCTCGCGAAAGCCCGGTCGCAAAACGACAAGCACACCGATAAAGCCGATGATGATGGCCGACCAACGCCGCCACCCGATGGCTTCTTTTAAAAATATCATGGAAAGAATACTGACAAACAAAGGCTGTAAAAATATGAGTGTAAATGCTTCTGCCATTGATAAATGTGTAAAGGCCGTAACACTGCCGATAACGCCAAATGCACCCGATATTGTGCGCAAAAACCACATTGGCCAGTTTTGAGAACGGATAATGTCTATCCATTTATTGTCACGATTTTTCAAAAACGGAATGACAATGATGCTGATTAAAGCTCCGAAAAAAGCCGTTTCATAAGGTGGCAGTGCACCATCGATAAATTTGACACAAGCATCGCTGATCGCGTAGGCGGCATAAGATGCAAAAGAAAGGAAAACTCCATAAAACATGTTTGTTCCTTTTGTTCGCTTTTACCCGTTTTGCTGGCTGTTCATGTTCGCCCGTCCGCATCCGCTTGATCGAATTTGCTCCACTGAATTCGAATGCCCGAAAACAACTGCCGGAAAACAATTGCACACTTAAAAAATGTCAGCACCCGTTTATCAGCTTCGTTTCGGTAATTTCGCGAAGCGGTGGTGGTTCAATTCAAAAATATCAATATGATAAAAGATCTAAAAAAGAAAAGGGGCGAAAAACATTTTCTTCAAGAAATATAATTATAATTTTTAATATTAAATGATTGAAACTAAAACTGATTTTTACTCTGTTAAAATGCTGCCTATATTTTCGTGTGTTTAAAGCTGTAAAGCATTATTACAAAACGATTTTTCAGGAATCTTTCTTTAACAAAACTTATTTTCAATAATTTTTACGGGATAGTTCGATTTTTTAACGCATGCAGGATTTTTTTCGAGAACTAATAAAATTTGATGTCGACGATAGGGAATGATCTTTTCGAAAGAGGATTGACGATGATCGTTTTCTTTTATTCGGAAATTGGTTGAAGTTTTGATTTGAAAATCAAATTTTTTGAAGCAAGGACAGCGCCGCCGGTAATCAATAGACATGCCGCCAATAAACGCCATGATGGCTCTGCAAGCCCCGTTGCCACCATGATAAGCGTGGAAAGCAAAGGTGCGCTATAGCTTGCAACGCCTAAAAGCTGGATATTTCCCCTTTTGACACCAAAATCCCAACAGTAAAAAGCCAGTCCGACAGGAAAGAGACCTAACAATAGAACGGACAGCCATTGCCCGCCGGTTTCCGGTAAAATGAACGGTTCTGAAAAAATGAAGTGGCAAAAGAATGCCAAAATAGATGTTACAAGGCAAAAGGCTGCCACAACTGTTGTTGGAACTTTTGACAATCGACGGGAAAGAAGCGAATAGCCCGCCCATGCAAAAGCACTTCCCAGTGCAACGAGATAGCCATAGATGTTTTTTTCATCAATAACAAATCCGCCTTTTCCGGCGATGACCAGCACCATTCCGGAAAACCCCAATAATGCACCGAGAACATGGAACCAGCGTAATTTTTCACCAGGCATAAGTGCGGAACCGAGCACGATCAATAACGGCCATAAATAATTGATTAATGCTGCGTCAACAGGCGGTGCATTTCTTAATGCTGTGAAATAAAGGAAGTGGTAGCCGAACAGGCCACCGATGCCCACGACCCAGACAATGAGGGGTTGTTTTAAATCTTTCAGCGTTTGAGGATGTTTGATCCAGATCACCACCCCCGGTATTGTGCCGATGAGAAATGTCATGGATGTCAACAGGAGAGACGGAACCTTTCCGGAAAATGCCGTCAAGGTCGCAAGAAGCGACCACATGAGGATTGCCAGAAAACCGATTCCTGTTGCTTTATTCATATACCATACCGCGCCGCCGCCGCTTTTCAGAAATAACTAAAAATATAGATGCTGCAAATACACCGGCAGCCAAAGTAAACCAAGTAATAGCATAGCTCAAGTGATTATTCGGGAAGCTAACAACAGTTAAACCACCAATTGGTAAACCGCCTTTATTGGGTGTTCTGTCGGCATCTATGAAATATGGGGCAACGTCATCAAGTCCGACTTTTTTTGCCATAGCGGGCAATTGCCTCGTATACCACAAATTACTATCCGGATTATTTTTGCGCGGAAAAAAACCGCCACCTTCACTCATGCGCAAAAGACCCGTTACAGTTGTTTCCCCGTCAATTATGCCAGCTTTACGCGATTGTTGATCGCGCTTATCCATGGGGACAAATCCCCGATTGATGAAAGTGATTGCCCCGTCTTCTGTTTCCATCGGTGTCAGCACCCAATAACCGGTGTCTTCATCGGCGACAGCGGTTACCAGAACTTCTTTGTTATTCAAAAAACGGCCGGTGAGTGTGACGGGGCGATATTCGTCATTATCATATGTTACCTTTCCCCATTCACTTTTTGTTGGTGCAGCAATTGGCGCAAGGTGGATACGTTCATTGGCATTTTTAATCAGATTTTCTTTCCAGCCAAGCCGCTCGACCTGCCAGACGCCCAATGCTGAAAAGGCACAAAAAAAGAATAGACACAGGAAGCCGAAAATGCCCAGAAATATCGGGGAACGGCCACGGGAAGGGGGAGTATCTGTTTTAATATCACTCATCATGGTATTTCTTTTAGCATATCCCGATTAAAAAAACAGATTTCTTACGTTTTAACTTTCGTCTATTACACGAAAACCCTTGACCTTTTCGTCCAAGCCCCCTATAGAAACGCAACTTACCAATTTTTGGGAAGCCAATCTATGCGCGTGTTCATTTGAAATTTAACATGCCTGTCGGTTGCTTCTATTAGAATTTAAAGGTGAAACCTATGTCCCGCGCCTGCGAATTGACTGGAAAAACAGTCCAATATGGCAATAATGTCAGCCACGCAAATAACAAATCGCGTCGCCGTTTTTTGCCGAATCTCTGCAATGTTACATTGATCTCGGATGCTCTCGAACAAAGCTATCGTTTGCGCATTTCAGCAAATGCTTTGCGCTCTGTCGAACATCGCGGTGGTCTTGATGCTTTTCTTTTGAAGTCCGGTGACAAGGAATTGTCGCAACGGGCCCGCTTGTTGAAGCGTCAGATTGAAAAGAAGCTCGCTGAAACAGCAGCTTAATTTTTTCAATATACGATTCGTCTTGAGGGCCGGTTTTCGGCCCTTTTTTCTGGTTCCATCACCCAGGGTAAAAAAATGAAACAGACCCAGCATCTTCTTTTTGCAGTTTTTGCAATGTGCGTCGCGGTGACGGCATCCAATGTTCTGGTGCAATATCCGTTTCACTGGTTCGGATTAGAACATCTTCTAACCTATGGCGCGTTTACCTATCCATTTGCTTTTCTCATTAACGATCTGACGAATCGACGTTACGGCCCCCATGCCGCAAGACGCATTGTTTATGCCGGCTTTGTTGCCGGTCTTGCTGTTTCATGGATTCTTGCAAGCCCCCGATTGGCAATTGCTTCGGGAACGGCTTTTCTTTTTGCACAATTGCTGGATATTCTAGTGTTCAATCCATTGCGGCGCAAAACCTGGTGGATTGCGCCGCTGGCGGCTGCAATTACCGGTTCGGCACTTGATACCGTTTGGTTCTTCGCTGTAGCCTTTTCCAGCCATTTTTCATTTATCGACAAACTCACCGGTTATAGCGATAGCTCGATCCCGACTATGACAAACCTGATGGGGCTTGAGATACCGGTCTGGCTTTCATTGTCATGCGGTGATTTTTGCGTGAAACTTTTTATGGGCGTGTTTATGCTTTTGCCATATGGTGCCATTCTGGCAATCTTCATGCCGGATATCTATCATGGAAAAGTTCATGAAAAAGGCGATCAAGCCATTTGACCAAGAATGGTTCGGGCGGCTTCGCCAATCATTGCTTTGTCATTGCTCAATGTCATGAACTGGTAACCGAGTGATTGATACCGTTTGGCAAATGTGCTGTTCGGGCAATAAACTCCGGCAATCAAATGCGCATCACGGGCTTTTTGTGCGATTGTTGTCAATGGCTCTATTATTTCAGGACTTGACGGATTAGCCTCTTTTCCTCCACTCCAACCGACCGAAAAGTCAAAAGGACCAACGAAAACGCCATCCAATCCCTGAACGGTCAAGATCTCGTCGAGATTTGCGAAAGCTTCACGCGTTTCGATCATGGCGAAAATTGTGACATGTTGATTACAGCCGCTGAAATAATTGCTACTGCCAACAGCACCAAAACTGGTATTTGGTCGTAACGCTCCGAACGAACGTTGGCCAAGAGGAGGATATTTTACAAATTCGATCAATTTACGTGCTTGTTCGGCAGAGTTTATCATTGGTGCAATAATTGCATCGGCGCCGAAATCCAGGGCACGGCTTGCCGTATCGAAACGATTGACGGGAATACGCACAATTGTTGTTTTATTACGGGATTTTGCATAATCAATAGCTGTAATGATGCTTGTTTCGTCATGTGCGCCATGCTGCATATCAAAAACAATGGCATCAAAATCTGTTTCGGCCAATGCGGATATTGCAACAGGATCGGTAAAATTACTCCATGCCGAAAAAACATGGCCCTTTTCTTTAACAATTGTTTTAATGCTTTTTCTCATCTTATTGTCCTCCCCTTCAATCAGCTATCGCTGCTTTTGATATAACCATGATATACAAGTAAAATTGTTTCATAAATAGAATAACCCGGTTAATTCCCTGAAAAATAACATTTGTATATGTGAGTCGATTTCGAATAAGCGAAATCGTTCAAAAACAAATAATTCCGAACAGAAGAAAGGAAACTTGGCATTATCCGATCAACCGGTTAGTGCTTGCGCCTGATATCCTCCTCAGTCAAAGCGGTTTTTGGCAGGAAGAAAAGGTAGATCATCGCTGACACAATGCCGATGCATGAACCGACCAAAAGCGCCGGAATAAAACTTCCTGTAAATTGTGCAATATAACCGGTCACAGTAGGTGCCAGTGCACCCCCTACGTAGCCAAAGGCATTCATTATGCCGCCCAGCGAACCGGTAACGCTTCGGGCCGCCAAAACAGAGACCATAGCCCAGGCCATTGCCGATGCGGAACCCACTCCGAACATAACAATGCAAATAAAAATAACGGCTAAAACATTGCTCGCTGTCAATGCACATAAAAAGGTGAAAACCGACATCATGGCAAGACTGAATGATACAATATACCGGCGTGCTTCAATTGGAGTTATGCTTTTCGAGGAAGCCCAATCAACAATATAACCTGTCCCAACGCTCCCGATTATGCCGAAAGCAAAGGGGATGGCCGCGACCCAACCGGTTTTTTGCAAGCTCATGCCGCGTTCCATTTCTAGATAACTCGGAAGCCACGTCATAAATAACCACGTGAGGTAGATGGTGCCAAAATACCCCAACATAAGTCCCCATGTTACACGAAAGCGGAATAGACCTATCCATTCGGCAAAATCGGTAACGCTTTCAGGTTCATTTTCTTCACCCTCTATAAGGTAGGTTTTTTCTTCTTGTGTGAGATCGGAATGGTGAGGATCCCGATAAATAATGAACCAGATTATTGAAACAAGAATACCGACAACGCCCATGATGATGAACATCCAACGCCAGCCGAAGGTCAACATCAATGCGGTTAATAAAGGCGGTGCTACAGTCGGGCCCAATGTAGAAACACAATTATAGATACCGGTTGGTTTTCCGCGCTGACTGAGAGGAAACCAGTCACGTACAACGCGTGCATCTGAAACAAACATTGGTGATTCACCCATGCCCAGAAATATTCGGGCAATGATGAATTGGAAGAAGTTGAAAACCATACCGCACAATGCTTGGGCAAGTGACCAGATAAATAAGCCTATTCCTAATATGCGGCGCGCTCCCAATCTATCGACGAGAACTCCACAAGGTAATTGTGAAATCGCATATGCCCATAAAAACGCGGAAAGTAGCCATCCCATTTCGGTCAAGGATAAGCCGAGGTCCTGGCGGATCACTGTGTTACCTATCGCAAGCGTCGAACGGTCGATATAGTTGATGGTTCCGATCAGAACCAGCATGAGAAGCGTCGTATTTTGTCTTTTGCGGACTTTAGGCGTGGCGCGTAATTCTGTCATGGTTCTTCTCTCCCCCCTCGTTTTTCTTCCCCTCGAAAAACTTCTCCGATAAAACCGGATTGATTGATAAATGAAAGACAGATTTAAGCTAGAAATAGGTCGATTATTGATATATCTGATGTGAAAATCAATAAAATTATTTGGCAGGAACGGGGCGGATAACAGGTTTTTATATTGTAAAAAATCTATCTGTTTAGGATTTTTGAGCGATGGCACAATTTGTGCCGGAAAACCGGTGATAACGTATATTTCGGAAGGGTTTGATTTTCTGAGGCAGAACGTGCGCAAGTACTGCGGCAAAATGTTGATAACGCCTGCTGCCAGGGGATTGCGTAACCACCTCCAGAAAGTCAGGCTGATAGTGAAACGTAATGTGGCGTCAAAACAAGGTGACCTGATAAAACAGCTTAACCGGTACTGGTACTACGGGGTTGGACAAATTATCATCGTCATATTGTTGCCAAAGAGACGTTTGGCTATATCGACTATCGCGTCTGGAAGTTGCTCTGGCGCTGGTCGTGTCGACGGCACGGTAATTGCAACAAATACTGGCTGAAGCAGAAGTATTGTCACTCGATAGGTGGCGAGAACTGGGTATTCCAGTGTATCGATGCGGAAAACGGCCTACAAAGGTTGGTATCCTGTAAAGATATCACTATAAAACGTCACATTAAAATCACGTCTGAGGCTAATCCATATGATCCGGTTGACGAGTTGTACTTCGAAGAGCTGCAGGTTAAGCGCTGGAAAGAAGGTAAATGCAGCGAGGAAAACTGAGATTAATTTGGGCGCGACAGGGCCATTGATGTCCGATCTGCCACCAGATCTTCAGAGATAACGATGATTAGGATGTCCATCGCATTATCAGACGAGTAGATGGAGGTGGTGATGAAATCGATAATTTAATGATGATGCATCCTAACTGCCAATAATTGATCCATAACCATGAAGTGGGTTAGATACTACATATGGTGTTTTTATATAAAATAAAGATCAATATGTTGACATTGAAATGAATGCCATGGTAATACATGCAGTATTGTCAAAATTGTTAATAGGTGCCCCATGGCAGGTAAAAATCAACACGTAGTTAAACGAACTGACGGTTGGGCTGTGCGTGGTGAAAAGAACTCCAGAGATACTTCACATCATCGCACGCAGCAGGAAGCTTTCGAAGCTGCGCGTAATATAGCAAAGAATCAAGGGAGTGAGGTTTTCATTCATGGTGAAAATGGGAAAATCCGTGAGCGGAATACTTACGGTAATGATCCTTTTCCACCAAAAGGCTAACCCAACAATTAAAATGTTGCTGGCCCAAACCTAGTGCGGGCTTATAAAGGCTTGAGTCGGACGCGAGGTTGCATATACGCTTCTTAAGCGGTCGGGACAGTAATGTGCTGCTGCTACCCGATACAGAACGGATTTCCAATTTTTAAAGAATGCCGATTTGATGATTGTCTCATCGGTTAGAGAAACGCATGTTTAAACAGCATGGTCGGGTTTCACTGCGGGATTGGTGTTCTTATGCCGTGGTATGAGAGTCAAAAAGAATCTTTAGGATGAAAGCCTCGAGAATATTGCATCGCTTCCGCTAGAAAATGTCATGGCTTGATAGAGCAGAAGTGCAAATCCCGATGGCATTTTCGTCTTGATAAATTTTTGCGTTAATGCGTAGAAATCAGGCTGAAAGCCGTTTGTCTTCCTGCAGTTACCTGTTTGGTTTTTAAAATCCAGCAAATAAAGAAGAAAATGAACAGGATAATAGGCATACAACAGTTTGGGAAAATGCCGAATTAAAGCAAATTTCCGAAAACTCGGTTACGTTTTAACAAAGATATTCAAAGACGCTGTGATTGCGTGATTGTTTGTCGCAAAATTCTGATTGAAGAGGTAAAAATTACGGAACCGCGGCAAGTAGAAGATAGGTTCTGTTAGCGAGTTTTACGGGATTCATTCTCGTCAAACAGGCTTGCAAGTTGTTCGGTCATGGCACCGGCAAGCTCTTCCGCATCGACAATTGTTACAGCACGCTGATAATAGCGGGTGACATCATGACCGATACCGATTGCAATCAACTCGACCGGAGAGTGAGCCTCTATTTCTTCAATAACAGCGCGCAAATGCTTTTCCAGATAATTGCCCGGATTGACAGAAAGTGTGGAATCATCAACCGGAGCACCGTCAGAAATCATCATCAGAATGCGTCTATATTCGCGCCGGCCAAGTAACCGTTGGTGAGCCCATATCAAAGCTTCGCCGTCGATATTTTCTTTAAGGAGCCCTTCACGCATCATCAGGCCAAGATTGCGCTTTGCGCGCCGCCAAGGTGTGTCAGCACTTTTATAAATAATATGGCGCAAATCGTTCAGGCGACCCGGATTGGCGGGTTTTCCGTTGGCCAGCCACTTTTCGCGTGATTGCCCGCCTTTCCAGGCTTTTGTGGTGAAGCCCAGAATTTCAACCTTCACGCCGCAGCGTTCAAGTGTTCTTGCCAGAATATCAACACAGGTTGCTGCAACAGTAATGGGACGCCCTCTCATGGAGCCGGAATTATCAATGACCAGCGAGACAACGGTATCGCGAAAATCGGTATCGCGCTCCTGTTTGAAAGAAAGTGGCTGTGTCGGGTCAATAACAACACGCGGCAGCCTTGCCGAATCGAGATAGCCTTCTTCAAGGTCGAAATTCCACGACCTGTTCTGTTGAGCCATCAAACGCCGTTGCAAGCGGTTGGCGAGCTTGCCAACAGCGCCTTGCAAATTGGTAAGCTGCTTATCAAGAAACGCACGTAATTTTGTGAGTTCTTCAATGTCGCAAAGTTCGGATGCTTCGACTTCCTCGTCAAATTCGCGCGTATAGACTTTGTAATCGCCAAGCTCGTCCATATCCGAAAATGGTGGTTGCGGGCGTTTGGTTTGACCAGGGGTCTGTTCGGTGTCTATCTCTTCGGAATCGCTGCCATCATCATCAGCCGAGTCCGATGCTTCCATGTCTCCGTCTTCGGCATTTTCATCAACATCATCAGAAGGTTCGCTTTCCGTCTTGTCGGAGCCTTCTTGTTCTTTTGAATCGCCGTCCTCGTTTTCCTGAGGCTCGTTGTTTTCATCCTCGTTCTCACCCTCGCTATCAGTCTCGTTCTCTTCGAGACTGTCAGCAAGTTGCATGGATGCCAACATATTACGCACGATGCGGGCAAATTTGTCCTGATCATTGACATTTTTTGCCAGATGATCGAGGTCTTTTCCGGCTTTTTCTTCAATCCACTCACGCCATAGATCGACGACCGGCCCAGCTTCTTCGGGTGGTTTACGTCCGGTAATCTTCTCGCGCACCATCAGCGCCAAGGCTTCTTCAAGCGGCGCTTCTTCCTTTGTGGTGATAGCCTGATAGTTTGCCCTTTTATATTTGTCGGCAAGCATTGCATCAAGGTTTTCTGCCATGCCTTCCATGGCAAGTGTGCCGATTGCTTCAACACGTGCCTGCTCGACAGCATCATAAACAGCACGTGCTTCGGGCACTTGTGGGGCGAGATTGGAATGGATTTCACTATCATGCCATGCTTGACGCAAAGCCATTGAATCGGCAAGTCCGCGCGTAACAGCATAATCATTATATGTCGGGTGGCGGGGAATATCGGGAAGCCGTGCGTGTCCCGCCACTATAGCGGGGCGGTCTTCACCGAAAACTACATCAAGTTCATGATCGCCAGAGACCGCACGCATGCAAACAGTTGTCGCCCGTTTGAACGGCTCACTGTCAATTAGTCCCGAAGGACGTTCTCGCGTGTTGTCTCCTGCTTGTGCGGTCATAAATGTTTTCCTTACGACAGAACCGCATGGGCCAGTGATTCAGGCAATTCCTTACCAAAAGCCCGTTGATAGAATTCAGCAACGGTCGGGCGTTCCAGTTCGTCGCACTTGTTTAAAAATGTAAGGCGGAATGCAAATCCCAGATCTTTGAAAATTTCGGTGTTTTCGGCCCAGGTAATCACGGTACGCGGGCTCATGACTGTTGACAGATCGCCATTGATGAACGCCTGTCTCGTCATATCCGCAACATGAACCATTTGTGATACAGTTTCGCGGCCTTCCTTGGTCTGGAAGGATTTTGCCTTTGCCAGAACAATATTGACTTCATTGTCATGCGGCAAATAGTTCAAGGTTGTCACAATCGACCAGCGGTCCATTTGCGCCTGGTTGATTTGCTGTGTGCCATGGTAAAGGCCGGTTGTGTCACCCAGACCGATTGTGTTTGCTGTAGCAAACAGACGAAAAGCAGGATGCGGTGAAATAACGCGACTCTGGTCAAGCAAGGTCAAACGTCCGGACGATTCCAATACACGCTGGATAACAAACATAACATCAGGACGACCGGCATCATATTCATCAAAAACCAGTGCAACATTTCTTTGATAGGCCCATGGCAGAATACCATCCTGAAATTCTGTCACCTGCATACCGTTTTTGATAACAATCGCATCCTTTCCGACAAGGTCGATACGACTGACGTGGCTATCAAGATTAACGCGGATACAAGGCCAGTTCAAACGCGCGGCAATCTGCTCGATATGGGTAGATTTACCGGTACCGTGATAGCCTGAAACCATCACACGACGATTGAAGGCAAAACCGGCAAGGATGGCTAAAGTTGTTTCCCGATCGAATAGATAATCCGGATCAAGCTCGGGCACATTAGGATCTGTTTCGCTGAACGCTGGAACCTGCATATCGGTATCAATACCGAAAAGTTCGCGTGCCGAAACCGTTATATCCGGCACATTATCAATACCCAGATCGTCCTTTGTCATCATGCCTCCATACGGGATAAAACCGCTGTCCGAATTAAATATGAACACACCTTATAGCTATAATGTGTTTTAAGTTGAAGAGCTACAAGCTCTCGATCTGTTATCAGACAGTCAGACAAGAATTTCAATGTTCCATTGAAAAGAATTGTCTTTTGGTCTTCAATTTGACGTTAGCAAAAGCCGGCATTTTTCAGCAGGTTATATGCCTGTAATACTTCGCGCAAGCGATCTTCGGAAGACCGGTCACCCCCATTTGCATCAGGGTGATGAAGTTTTACCAGAGCCTTGTATTTCGCCTTTATGTCACGGCTGGTTGCATTAGCTTCAAGGCCCAATGTCATGAAAGCCCGCGCTTCCAGTGTTTTCAATTTTCGTGGTGCGTTGGTTGCCCGGCTTTGTTGATTGAACATATGAAGCGGATCGTTTACCCGGTTCTGATAAGCGGCTGAACCGGAACGGATTCTCGAAAAATCGGCTGCAGGCTTGGCAGCAGCGGCATTGACACCCGATTTCCAGGTCGGGCGATGGCCGGTCAGCGCATCTTTCTGGAATTTCGCGATTTCTTCATCTTTCAAACCGGTGAAATAATTGAAATTCTTGTTATATTCGCGCACATGTTCGAGGCAGAAATGAAGATATTCTCCCTCATGATCGCGCCCCGCTGGAGCCCGATGAGTGCCGGGTTTGGTGCATCCTTCCCACTGACATTGGGGAACCTGAGGTTCCACCTTCTTTTTTCTGTTGGAACTGATGCGGATTGAGTCAAATAATTTCGATGTGGTCGTCATGTTTCCGACTTAAAACACAATATACATGTTTGGCAAGAATTGACTTTCGGGATTTTTGTTCCCACATGTGAGTTGCCGATTTCCTGAATATCAAGAATCGGGTGAAACTTACCGCTCACATATGGGGTTAAAAGAAGAAAATGTCCAGCACAGTTGCAGAAACTATCAAGAAAAAGCTTCAAGCTGCCTTTTCTCCATCTGTTATTGAAATTATTGATGAAAGCCATCTTCACGCCGGTCACCAACACGATGACGGCCGTAGCTTTGATGGTAAAGGCGAAACGCATTTTCGGGTAAAAATTACTGCAAAGGCTTTTAAAGGTATGAAACGGGTGGATATCCATCGCGCAATAAACCACGTGCTCAAGCATGAACTTGAAAGTGGTATCCATGCTTTGGCGATTGAAGCCAAGGCCGAGTAACCGGATGTAAGAACATCCGGTTTCGTTTTATAAACCCATAAAAATTTTAAAATCATTCCGGATCAATCTTGTGCTTCAGGCCGATTGTTGAACAAAATTCCGGATTTCAAATATTCCCGAATTTTAAATGTTAAAGTCAATGACCGTTTATCAACGGTAATTCGGCAAGCATGTTTTTGAGATTGAGTGCATCCCACGGGAGATGTTCGGCAATTCCGACGCCAACAATAGTGGTGATTTCATTGACGTCTTTGACCAGCTTTACAACATTATCCCCAGCTTTACAACATTATCCATTGTCAGACGACCTTCGGCAATGCCGGCATATTTATCGGCACTTACTCCCGGTTCCGCCATCAATAACGCATGAAAGAGATGAAAATCGAGGACATCAAGGTCAATGTGGATAGCAAGATATTTGATATTTTGATTTTTTATCCATTGTAAGACCGGTTGGTCGGACATTTTCAATTGTTCCGGTGAAATCATAGCAATATCATGATCTGTCAGGAACTTTTTTCATAGTCTGTCGGATCGTGGATACCTGCAATCATGACCTTTCTTGCCGGTACCGGTGTTTTGACGTCTTTAATAAGGTCGGGATCGCCATTGCCCATAAGTGCTCCCAGAACGTGGGCGTGGGAATGAGCAAATTGTTTCGGTGTCATAACGTCCGGATGGGCATCAATCCACAATATGCCGAACGATTGACCATAGACGCTACTCAGATATGAGAATGGTGCCAGATCGACCAGACAGTCACCACCGAACATAACGATTTTGTCGGGTTTTTCCCTGTTGATAATGCTATAAGCACTTTCAAGCTATTTAACGACTTCTTTTCTTCCCATAATGCCGTTTTCATTTTTGAGCGGCATACCCGGTTTTGTAACAGGAACGGTAAAGGAAGGGGTTTTTGTGCTTGGAGCAAGATAATTCAATAATTCGGCACCAAGGTGATAGAGCGGATTATCTCCACCTTGCCATTGCGGCATCACAAGACGGATTGTTTTTGATTGGGTCATAACATCCTCCAACATGGTTTGGAGCACGACATTCGTTTTGAAGTCGGGTTTTCTTTTTAATAATTTTTAGCACGTGTTTTTTTATCATTAAAAAGGCTATATCAGCAATTGACCGGCATATTTTAATCCATGACAATCTTCAGTGTGGATGGGCTTTTTTATAAACTTCCATTAAACGGTCGGTATCCACACCGGTATAGATTTGTGTTGTCGAAAGACTTGCGTGACCGAGCAATTCCTGAATGGTGCGAAGATCCCCGCCACGCGACAATAAATGCGTTGCAAAAGAATGCCTGAGCGCATGCGGTGTAACACTATCAGGAAGGCCGAGACTCGAGCGCAATTGTTGAACAGCGCGTTCGACAATTGCCCTTTGTAATTTTCCGCCACGCACACCACGGAACAAAGGTTGATCGGGTGGTAAAATGAATGGGCAACAGGAAAGATAATCATCTATTGCCTCATGGACAGCCGGAATAACCGGAACGAGACGGGTTTTTCCTCCTTTGCCGGTTACATAAATGCTGGTAGCATTTTTGTCGCTAAAATCTGCAGGCGTTAACGATAAAGCTTCCGAAATTCTCAAGCCACATCCATAACAAAGAGTGAGAATGGCGGCGTTTCTCGAAGCAACCCAAGGCTCGTCATCAAGCTGGGTTTTCTTGTCAACAATATGCAGTGCATCGGCGATATTGAGCGGTTTTGGCAAAGATTTCGGTTGTTTTGGTGTGCGCACAACGCGCGCTGCCGGTACATCGGCAAGTCCGGCACGTGTCAAAAAGTTGAAAAACGAGCGTATACCGGCAAGACCGCGCCCAAGTGAACGCGAGCCAACGCCTTCATTGCGCCGGTAAGCAAGAAATGATCTTATATCGGCAACGCGAAGTTCGGAAAGATCGGAAATGTCGGGACGATGTCCCAGATGCTGACAAAGAAAACTTAGAAATTGTCGGCTATCCCGTTCATAAGCTTCAACTGTGAGTTTCGCAACGCGGCGCGATTTTTCAAGCTGTTCAAGCCAGTCTTTGCGCGCGGTCAAAAGCTTTGGCGTTGCTTCCAATAATGGAAGATCGGAGGTGGAGATCTCTGTCATGGCATCAATCTACCATGACAGAGTTTAACATCGGGTTTCTCTGTTCGTTCGCACTTATTCGGTTTTTGTCGAGACAGATTTATTTTTTTCAGTGGCGTCGCCGGTTTTATCCGGAATAGCCGTTTTGGGTGCGGTTATTGCATTTTTCATATGGGCAAGGTGGAGGTTCATCAAGCTAGGCAAGTTGTTCATCGACATTAATTGGGCAAAGATCCAGCCAAGGAACCCTTGTTTGTGGAGTTTTGCCAGTTGGTCGCCGGTTAACTTGTTGAATTTTTCTGTATCGATAATCCAGAAATTTTCGAGCCTTGCGGTTTGTCCGCTTTGTGAACGTATATCGATCGACTGTTTTTTGAACAGACCCATTTTGGCAATAGTTTCCAGAAATTTTGTTGTCTGTTCCATGCTATTTTTGAATGCGTTCAGGAAATTGATACGATCTTCCATAAAAGGTGAAATACTGCCGTCACTATTGAAGAGATCAATTCCTTCTACTTCATTGAACATGCCTGATTCGGAATCGAAGCAGACTGTCAATTCTTTCTGTTCGGGTGTTCCTGCCAATACAAATGGATAACGGCGCACAAAGGCAGGAATATATGTGTCGGAGCGCCACTTTTTATCCTTGTCAAGATAATCGTTTTCATCATTTGCCAAGCCAAGCATAGCAACAGCAGTGTAGGTAATATGTCCGTCTTTCGCTTCGGCGCCCATAAACAAAATCGGATAGTTCAAAGCGGCCGGATAGAATTCTTCGCCTGCCAATGGAACCCAATGGGTATTGGCTGCAAATTCAAGATTTTTCGGAGCATTGAATTTCAGTTTTTTGTGTGTTTCGCGTGAAATGGGGACGATGTTTTTATAAAAAAGCATAACTGTTGGCATGAAACCCTCCTAAAGTGTTTTTAAAATGGCTACGTTTTGCAATGTTTTGACCCCAAAGCCGCCATTGTCGCTTTTCATATATGATTCGACAGTTCATCTAATACCGTATTGAACGCGGCAAATGAACCTTGTTAAAGCAAGTGTCTTGAATTTTGACCGTGTATTATTAATAAGTTTCAAATAATGGAAAATTCAGCAGGCAGAATATGGTGAGGCCAAATGTCTTTTCACTGCATGGTCTAAAATCCAATGTGGAAACAGCTTAACCGGAACAATTGAATGATAAAGCGAAAAGTCGGATAGTATGGGAAAAAGCAAAGACAATTTGGTGCGTCTTGCAACCATTGCGGCAGCTCACGGTATTAAAGGCGATTTAAAACTTGTAGTATTTACTGCCGATCCTCTCGGACTTTCGTCTTATGGTAAGCTATTTGACGAAAATGGCCGCTCTTTCAAGATTGACCATATAAGAAAAACGGGCAACGCAATCATTGTGCATTTTTCTGGAATTGATGATCGCAGTCACGCCGAGGCGCTCAATGGAACAGCGCTTTATGTCGATCGGCAACAATTGCCGGATGATCTCGAAGAAGACGAATTTTATCAGACCGATCTTATCGGTTTGCGTGTCAAAGACGAAACTGGTCAGGTGATCGGCAAGGTCAATGCCGTCTTTGATTTCGGTGGTGGTGATATTCTTGAAGTGAAGATTGAAGGCGAGGGGCTCGAACTCATTCCCTTTTCAAAAGCTGCCGTCCCTGAAATTGATATCAGTGAGGGATTTATCTCCATTGATCGGGTTGCAGCAGGTCTTGTTGACGATAATTTGGATTCTGGTCACGAGGAAAAACAATGAGTTTCAAGGCTCAAGTACTTACTCTTTATCCGGAAATGTTTCCGGGGTTTCTCGGCCACTCTATGGCCGGACGTGCATTGGAAAACGGCATTTGGTCGCTTGATAAAGTCCAGATAAGAGATTTTGCGTCTGATCGTCATCATAGTGTCGATGATACACCCGCAGGTGGTGGTGCCGGAATGGTCATGAAGCCCGATGTGCTCGCAAAAGCCATTGATAGTGTTGACGATCATTTTCCCCGTTTGTTGATGAGTCCGCGCGGGCGCAGTTTCAACCAGAAAATGGCTCATGAATTGAAAGATTGTGGCGGGGTCACACTCGTCTGCGGGCGTTTCGAAGGTGTCGACGAAAGGGTGATCGAAGCCAGAAATCTTATCGAGGTTTCGATTGGTGATTACGTTCTTTCAGGTGGCGAGGGGGCGGCCCTCATTATACTTGATTCGATTGTGCGGCTTTTGCCCGGTGTGATGGGGAATAGTCAATCGGGTGAACAGGAAAGTTTCGAAGCCGGACTTCTTGAATATCCGCAATATACAAGGCCACAAATATTTGAAGGCAGATCAATTCCCGACGTTTTGACATCGGGAAACCATCAGGAAATTGAAAAATGGCGCAAAAACCGGTCGGAAGAAATAACCAGATCAAGACGACCGGATCTTTATTCGATTTACGAGAAAAATAATAGGAAAGCTTGATTCAGTTTGCGCGATAGTGTAATGGGCAAACCACGTTTTCAGATGGTACGTCATCTGCATCCGGAAATTAATGGATGGTGAACCCGCTCCTGCCGCAAGGCATAGCCGAAGGAACAAGGTTTCGAGGGCAAGAGTCGAGCGCTCTGACTGTTCGAGAAGAACATGAAGGATTGATGAGATGAATATTATACAACAGCTCGACGCCGAGCAGCGCGCAAAAATTGAAGAAAAGCGCAAACTCCCTGCCTTCCAGGCTGGTGATACACTTCGCGTTTCGGTTCGTGTGACTGAAGGTACACGTACCCGTGTTCAAGCTTATGAAGGTGTTTGCATTGCCCGTTCAGGCGGTGGTCTTAACGAGACATTCACCGTTCGCAAAATTTCTTATGGCGAAGGTGTAGAACGCGTATTTCCGGTTTATTCACCCCTTGTCGAAGGTGTCGAGGTTGTTCGTCGTGGTAATGTGCGTCGTGCCAAACTCTATTATTTGCGTGGCCTTACCGGTAAAGCTGCCCGCATTTCCGAGAAAAGAGACTACCGCAAGAAGGCTGTTGATGTTCCAAGCACCGGTGTGGCTGAAACTGTCACTGTTGAAACAGTAGCTGCACCGCTACCGGAAGCTGAACAGAAATCAGAATAAAAGCCGATTGGTTTTATTTGAGATAAAAGCGGCTTTTAAGCCGCTTTTTTATTGCATCGGTTTCTTTATGGAATTTGATCGGAATTTGTAAAATCGACAGGTTGTTCTTATCTCATATCAAGTGAATTGACTTTTAGAATGATCGTCGAATAATGGCCGATCTAAAAGATAAAAACACCTAGATTATAATATTCAAGGACAAAAAAATGAGTGCCCCGCGTACACTTTATGACAAGATTTTTGAAGATCATATTGTAGACCGTCAGGAAGACGGAACTTGCCTACTCTATATTGATCGTCATCTTGTTCATGAAGTGACCAGCCCTCAAGCTTTTGAAGGTTTGCGCATAGCTCATCGTCCTGTGCGCCATCCGGAAAAAACATTGGCAGTTGTCGATCATAATATTCCGACATCTCCCGATCGTGCTAAAGGTATCAAGAACGAGCAAAGCCGCACGCAAGTCGAGGCTTTGGCAAAAAATACCTCCGAATTCGGAATCGAATATTTTAACCAGAACGATAAACGTCAGGGTATTGTCCATATCATAGGACCCGAGCAAGGCTTTACTCTGCCCGGCATGACCATTGTGTGTGGCGATAGCCATACCTCGACACATGGCGCTTTCGGTGCCCTTGCTCATGGTATCGGCACGTCCGAGGTCGAGCATGTTCTGGCGACCCAGACACTGATCCAGAAAAAATCGAAAAATATGCTGGTTCAGGTCAATGGTACTCTGCCGAAAGGCGTGACGGCAAAAGATCTTGTGCTGGCCATTATCGGAAAAATCGGCACAGCCGGCGGAACCGGCCATGTGATTGAATTTGCCGGTGAAGCTATTCGCGGTCTTTCCATGGAAGGCCGGATGACCGTTTGCAATATGTCGATTGAAGCTGGTGCACGAGCCGGAATGATTGCGCCGGATGAAACCACTTTTGATTATATCAGAAGCCGCCCGCGTGCGCCGAAAGGTGAAATGCTGGAAAAAGCAATTGCCTATTGGAAAACACTGAAATCGGATGAAGGGGCACATTACGATACTGTTGTCACGCTTGATGCATCCGAGCTTGTTCCATCGGTTACATGGGGCTCGTCGCCGGAAGATGTTGTTCCGGTTACCGGTGTTGTTCCCGACCCTGAAGAAATTGCCGACGAAACCAAACGTGCTTCCAAAATGCGGGCGCTCGAATATATGGGCTTGAAGGCCGGCACAAAAATGACCGATATCAAGATTGATCGGGTCTTCATCGGTTCTTGCACCAATGGACGCATTGAAGATATGAGAGCCGCGGCCGCAATGGTTAAAGGCAAAAAGGTTTCACCCACCGTTTCGGCAATGGTCGTACCGGGCTCGGGTCTCGTTAAAGAACAGGCAGAAAAAGAAGGACTTGATAAAATCTTCAAGGAAGCCGGTTTTGATTGGCGGGAGCCCGGATGCTCCATGTGTCTTGCGATGAATGATGACAGGCTGGAACCGGGAGAACGCTGTGCTTCAACTTCCAATCGTAATTTCGAGAGCAGACAGGGTTATAAGGGCCGTACACACCTTGTTTCGCCCGCTATGGCTGCTGCGGCTGCAATTGCCGGTCATTTTGTCGATATCAGAGACTGGAAATAGAAACTGCGGCAAATTGTATTTCCTGAAGCAAGAACTCTTTACGTTTTGATCTGGTCACTTTAAACATAGATTAAGTGAAAAACCCAACAAAGGGAGTTCGGGTATGATGACGACTAATAAAGAAGACCAGCATGATGTGGCAATCAGCCTTTTACATTTGAAGGACGCACGTTTACTTGCTCCTCTTCTTGCAAGTTATACCCAGGCGTTAAAACGCGGTGCACCGCGTCGGCCCGATGAATATTACGCCGAGCAACTGCTTCAGGACCGTACAGCCGAAGTACTTGGCGCGCATGTCAATGGCGAGCTCGTCGGATTTGTCATTTTTTATGACCATCCCGAACCGGTTTCGGGGTTGCGTGCAGGGCAGGTCGATCATATTCATGTGCATCATGCTTATCAGGGCAAGGGCATAGCCAAGGCTATGATTGATCTTCTTTGTGATAAAGCCGAGGAGCGCGGCTGGACAAAGTTGATTTTGAATGCTCCCCGTATCCCTGAGGACGGGCGCAAACTTTATGAGCAAATTGCCGTTAAAGGGGACTGGACCGGCTATATTATACGGTTCGACTAAAATCACTGAAGCTTTTTTGCTTCTATAGATTAATTATTCAAAATAAAATCAAGAAAACCGTTTTGTTTGAAAATGCAAAACGGTTTTCTGTTATTCGAGTAATATCTGCTCTTCGAGTAATATTTGTGGAAATAGCGACAACCGAGAATCAGTTCACGTGGCTAGCGTCGCTCGGAAGGCCTTACAAAAGGCAAAAGATGATTAAATTTATCATGTTTTTAAACGATTAAAACCGGATTTGTAATAAAAACTATACTCAATCCCAATGATTTGATGACAAGAATATGCTTTACTGCTTTGACGTGGAGCGAAATCCGCATTAGAAGAATAATGTTCTTTAGTTTTGACTATGGAGCATTCGGTTGTTTTTGGGTGTGACCTTTAATCCGCCAACTGAAATGGCCGGCCTGTAGCACTGGATGAAAAATATTGTTCCGGTGCATTGAAAGTTATTTCCAACCTGTTTGCAAAGCAAAACAGACGGGAGGAATGGCGGGGGTGGTTATTCCATAACCGCAGTCAAAACCAGGTCAGGAAAGCCTATGACAGATACGACAACAACAAAAACGCGTCCTCTTTCACCGCATGTCAGCATTTATCGCTGGCCAATTACGATGGCAATGTCTATTGCCCACCGTATTACAGGAGGTGCTCTCTATGTCGGAACCTTGTTCCTTGCAGCATGGTTGATGGCAGCAGCTTCCGGTGATGGGGCATTTGAAGCAGTGAACGGTTTGTTCAATTCATTTATCGGCCGTTGCATTCTGTTTCTTTATACATTGGCTCTTGTTCATCACCTTGTTGGCGGTGTGCGGCATTTTTTCTGGGATACAAGAACTTATCTCCTTGAAAAACATTGCGCGACCAAAACGGCTTGGGCAACAGTCTTTATTTCCATTATCGTGACGCTTCTTATCTGGATCGTCGGTTATTGCGTTCGTTAATGGCAGGGAGAAGAAATTCATGAAAAAAGATTTCAGAACAGAGCTTGGAAAAGTTCGGGGCTTGGGAGCTGCCCATACAGGAACGAGCCATTTTTGGGCTCAGCGTATGACAGCGCTTGCTAACGTCCCGTTATTTATCTTTTTCATCGTGCTTGTTGTCTCCCTCGTTGGCAAGGATTATGCGACAGTACATGCAACATTGGCAAATCCGATTGTTGCAGTTGTGATGGCTTTGATGGTTCTTTCCGGTGTCTATCACATGAAACTGGGGATGCAGGTCATTTTGGAAGATTATTTTCCGAATGAAGCAACGCGCATCTTGATGTTGGCACTCAATACGTTCTTTTGTTACATTATTGGTGCGGGTCTGCTTCTTGCCCTTCTAAAAATTACATTGGGAGGTTGATCTCTATGGTCACCACTTCTTCAAATAGTTCCACAACAAAAAGTGGAAAAGCCTACCATTTTGTCGATCACAAATTTGACGTCGTCATTATTGGTGCCGGTGGTTCGGGGCTACGTGCAACGTTGGGAATGGCCGAACAGGGGTTGAAAACCGCCTGTATTACCAAGGTTTTTCCGACACGTTCCCATACCGTGGCAGCACAAGGTGGTATTGCAGCATCTCTATCCAATATGGGGCCGGATAATTGGCAGTGGCATATGTATGACACGATCAAAGGGTCCGACTGGCTAGGCGATATGGATGCCATGGAATATCTGGTGCGCAATGCACCGGCGGCTGTCTATGAGCTTGAACATTATGGTGTTCCGTTTTCACGTACAGAAGATGGTAAAATCTATCAGCGCCCGTTTGGCGGACATACCACCGACTTCGGAGCTGGTCCGCCCGTTCAGCGTACATGTGCTGCTGCCGACCGTACAGGTCACGCTATTTTGCACACACTTTACGGCCAAAGCCTGAAGCATAATGCGCAATTCTTTGTCGAATATTATGCACTCGACCTCATTATGACCGATGGCGTTTGCACAGGTGTTGTAGCCTGGAATCTTGATGATGGCAGCATTCACCGTTTTTCGGCAAAAATGGTTGTACTGGCAACAGGTGGTTATGGCCGTGCCTATTTCTCGGCAACATCTGCCCACACCTGTACAGGTGATGGCGGTGGTATGATTTCCCGTGCCGGTCTACCGTTGCAGGATATGGAATTTGTCCAATTCCATCCGACCGGTATCTATGGTTCGGGATGCTTGATCACCGAAGGTGCACGCGGCGAAGGTGGCTATCTCATCAATTCGGAAGGCGAGCGTTTCATGGAACGCTATGCTCCCTCGTTCAAGGATCTTGCTTCGCGTGACGTTGTTTCGCGTTGTATGACGATTGAAATCAGGGAAGGACGCGGTGTTGGTCCTAAAAAAGATCACATCTATCTGGTCTTGAGCCACATTGATCCTGCGATTTTGCATGAGCGTCTACCGGGTATTTCCGAATCAGCCCGCATTTTTGCCGGTGTTGATGTCACGAAAGACCCGATACCGGTTATTCCGACGGTTCACTATAATATGGGCGGCATACCGACCAATTATTTTGGCGAGGTATTAAACCCGACAGATGATGAGCCCGATCGTGTTCAACCAGGCTTGATGGCCGTCGGTGAAGCAGGGTGCGCATCTGTGCACGGTGCCAACCGTCTCGGTTCGAACTCGTTGATTGATCTTGTAGTGTTTGGTCGCGCGGCGGCTATCCGGGCTGGCGAAGTTATTGATCGCAAGTCGGAAATTCCGCCAATAAACGAACAGGCAGTCGATAAGATCATGGATCGGTTCGATCGTATCCGTTATGCCAATGGAGCCAAACCTACAGCCGAGTTGCGTGAAAAGATGCAGCGCGCCATGCAGGAAGATGCCGCGGTTTTCCGTACGGAAGAAACGCTTCGGCAAGGTTGCAGACGCATTTCGGACATCTGGAATGAATTGCCGGATGTGAAGGTAACCGATCGCTCGCTCATCTGGAATTCCGATCTGATGGAAACATTGGAGTTGGAAAACCTGATGGCCAATGCGATTTCGACGGTTTATTCGGCTGAAGCCCGTCATGAAAGCCGTGGTGCTCATGCACGTGAGGACTACCCTGAGCGTGACGACAAAAACTGGCGTAAGCATACGGTTTCGCGCTTGTCTGAAGATGGGAAAGTTTCACTATCCTATCGTGGTGTCCACCTCAACCCGTTAACCAAAGAGGAAGACGGTGGCATTTCGCTCAAGAAAATTGCGCCTAAGAAGCGCGTTTACTAAGGGGAGATACTGATAATGGTTCATATGACGCTTCCCAAGAATTCGCAAATCAAGCCGGGTAAGGTTTGGCCAAAGCCGGCTGATACGTCGAAACTGACCGAGTTCCACATTTACCGCTGGTCGCCCGATGACGACCAGAACCCGCGTCTCGACACCTATTATGTCGATCGTAATTCTTGCGGTCCTATGATTCTTGATGGCCTCTTATACATCAAGAATCACGTTGATCCGACTTTGACATTGCGGCGTTCCTGTCGTGAAGGTATTTGTGGCTCTTGTGCCATGAATATTGACGGGTCCAACACCCTTGCCTGTATTACAGGCATGGATGACGTTAAACATCCGATCAAGATTTATCCTTTGCCATCAATGCCGGTGGTAAAAGATCTGGTTCCTGATCTCAACCGGTTCTATGCTCAACACCGCTCGATCGAGCCCTGGTTGCATACAGTTTCACCTGAACCGCAGAAAGAATGGCTACAAAGCCATGAAGACCGCCAGAAACTGGATGGACTTTATGAATGCATTCTTTGCGCATGTTGCCAAACATCGTGCCCAAGTTATTGGTGGAATGGTGATCGGTATCTCGGACCGGCAGTGTTACTGCAAGCCTATCGTTGGATTGCTGATTCGCGAGATGAAGCAAAGGGTGAACGTCTTGATAATCTGGAAGATCCATTCCGGCTCTATCGTTGCCACACAATCATGAATTGTGCGCAAACATGTCCGAAGGGGTTGAACCCTGCAAAGGCTATTGCCGAAATCAAGAAATTGATGATTGAACGGCGCGTATAACGACAAAGTTCGAGTATTTCATTTAGAAGCCGCGTGAAAATTCACGCGGCTTTTTTAATTGGTCTTCGACATTTTCGAGTGGTCTTGAAACACAACAAGGTCGTAAAAATACAGAGCTTCATAAAAATACAAGGAGTGCGACTTAAAAAAACAGTTATGTTTAGAGGTGAAAGGTCGAAACCTACGAAAGGCAGTTATGTGGATTGCCTAACCGTTAAGAGGCTATGTTTTCCGGTATATCAATAATATTTGCTCACCGGTTTAGAGCTTTGTTACATCATGACCAGATGTAAATTACCGCGCTTCCACCAATTTTTTGAGTGCCGACTGAATTGTATTTCTTCAAAAGGAAATGGGCGCGTCGCAATCCATATGATCAAGCATAATTTTTATTACAGTTCCGGAGGCTTCATTTAACTCTTCAGGATAATTTTTATTGAACGATTGAGAATGATTTTTATTGAACGGTTGGAGATGTTTTTTGTTGTTTTGCCGAGCGGGATAAGTGGAACTATCCATGTTGATGAAGTTTCGCTCATTTTTAGCCAACCCGCTTCAAGGCTTTTTTCTTCGGATACAATTTTCCAAGTGGTCAACGGGCTGACTTTATTATGCCGGATGATGATGGAATTTTATGTTCCGTTTTCAATGGCTTTCGCAATCGTGATTCGGAAACGGTAAAAATCCTTGATTTTTAAAAAGCTTAAAATCCGGAATGAACATAATCTGGTTTCTTGGCTTAAAAAAACCGGACGGCACTTTATTATGTGCCAAAGGGCATAAGTTTCATATTTGTTGAATTGCAAGATCTAGTCTTTGCCAGTTGCTTGACTGATGTGGTCTTGACGAAATTACAAAAAGCGGGCCGGAAAGGAGAACAAGGCAATGACCGGTGGAATAAAAGCAATGACCGGTGGAATAAAAGCAGGGAAGTCGTCATGCAAAAAACGGGAAAGTCGCAATGCGAAAAGTGCAAAGCGCGAATTGACCGGCCGCCAACGCTCTCCAATCGGGTTTTTGAATTATTGAGAACCCGAATTACTCTTTTTGTTATCAGACCCGATTCGAGGTATACTCGCTTGTTACGGGTCTGATTGTTGGAGTGGACTTCTCTTTCAGGGAATTTCTCTCCCTTGATTAAGCTCATTCTCAGAGTGCTTCACCTAAAAGAAGTTTGGGAGAACCGTCAGTAATACCGGCTGCCTCCTGAATGAAATAATTTTTCATTTTTGGCATCCGTTCAACGAGACCGAGACCGACATCGCGCAATAACCGTATTGGCGAAATGTCGTTGGAAAACAGTCTGTTGAGCACATCTGTTGTGATCCCCATGCGCACTGTCTCGAATCGGCGCCAAGCCTGATAGCGTTCGAGCCCGACAATGGAGCCAATATCAAGGCCAAGGCGAGCCGTTTCGACGATAATTTGGGCAAGGGCCGCGACATCCCTAAACCCGAGATTCAATCCCTGCCCTGAAATCGGATGAATGCCATGGGCGGCGTCTCCTGCAAGCGCGAAACGCGGTTTGACAAAACTTCTCGCCAAAGTGAGGCCAAAGGGGAAAGCACGTTTTTCTCCCACGACTTTTAACGCACCAAGATGATGTCCGAAACGAAGCTCGAGTTCGGATTCAAAAACAATATCATCGGCAGCCATCAGGCGTTCAGCGTCTTTATTGCGTTCGTTCCAGACAAGCGATGAACGGTTGCCTTTAAGCGGCAAAATGGCAAAAGGTCCCGCGGGCAGAAAATGTTCCTCCGCACGTCCATTATGCGGGCGTTCATGCTCGACAGTACAAACAATACCCATTTGCCCGTAAGGCCAATAAATTGTTTTGATATCGGCAATGTCACGGAGCTTCGAGCGCACACCATCGGCAGCGACAAGAAGTCGGGCCTGCAATGTCTCACCATTGCTCAATTCTATATGCATCTCGTTACCGTTATTGGTAAAATTATTGACACTCAAAGCTTCTAAAACAGGTATTTCCAATTCTTCCGCACGACGATGAAGCGAGGCGTTCAGATATTTGTTTTCCACCATATAGGCAAAAGGTTCTCCGGGAGCGACATTCCCGTCAAAGGTCAGGAAAACCGGTCTCACCGGATCACTATTGCGTGAGTCGGTAATAATCATGTCATTGATCGGTTGTGAGAGCGGCTCGATTTCATCCCAACATTGAAGTTGTCTCAACATACGAATGGCCGCTGCCGCAATTGCCGATGCACGCGGATCGGTTTTCCAACTATCCTTCGGGGCTCTATCAATTACAGCAATTTTGAGGGACGGCACAGCCTGTTTAATCGCAACGGCGAGTGAAAGACCGACATAGGCACCTCCTGCAATGACGAGATCCAGAACTTTATGGGGGTGGATTGCCGAAGAAGACATAGAGCTTCCTTTCGTAAGTATTGATGAGCGGGATGGTTGTTGACAATCATCTGCTTTCCTGTTTCACCTAATCGGTTTCGTTCAACTATCCAAGTGAATATGGCTCATGACCGATCGACTTCAACATCTATTATCCATAATGGATTTAGAAAAAATAGACCAGAACTTGTTTCGTGGTCAAAGCGGAAATTCGCATTGGCAACGCGTTTTTGGTGGTCACGTTATTGCGCAAGCCTTGGTTGCTGCCCATCGCAGTGTTGCACCGGACAGATTTATCCATTCTCTTCATGCCTATTTTATCCGTCCCGGGGATCCTGATCATCCGATTATTTACGAGGTCGAACCACTTCGCGACGGAAGAAGCTTTTCTGTCCGGCGGGTTGTTGCCAAGCAGAATGGCGTTGCTATTCTTTCTTTTTCATCATCCTTTCAGGTTGATGAACCGGGGCTTGATTACCAGCGCCCGATGCCGGAAAATTTGCCTCAGCCCGAGACATTGTCCGGTGAACAGGCAATAGACAAAGCGATTCTCGAATCTGCACCTGATAATATTCGTGATTACTGGAACGAACAGCGTCCGTTTTTGATTCGCCCTGTCGATCTTGATGATTATCTCAATCGCGACAAACACCGGCCGGTACAACGCTGCTGGTTCAAGCTGAATGGCAAAGTCGCTCCTACCAGAAGTCTGAATTCTGCTCTTCTTGCCTATCTTTCAGACATGACTTTGCTTGATACATCGCTGGTCGTCCATGGGTTATCGGTTTTGACCCCCGGTCTCATTCCCGCGAGCCTCGATCATTCTATGTGGTTTCATCGTCCGTTCAGTCTTGATGACTGGATGCTCTACGACATTGAAAGCCCCAACACCCATGGCGCACGTGGATTTAGTCAGGGATATATCTACACGCGCGACGGAACATTGATTGCAAGTGTGGCTCAGGAAGGCCTCATCAGGCTTGTCAGCCCCAAACCATGACGATTAAGAAGAAAAAGCAAGACATATCTAATTAATCAAACCGGATTTAGCCAGTTTTATTATAATAAAAATTAATCATATTTCTGTATAGAGTTACATTTATAAAAAATTATATTTTAAAATAAACAATTCGATCAATAAAATAATTTATCGAGTAAATAATATTATTTACATAAAATTATTATTACGTGAAACGAAATTGTAAGGACAATGGATAGACCGGAAGCGGTGTCCATAACCTTATCAATTTCAACCAATTTATTATCAAACTAGCGACAGACAAACTTCTTGCAGACTCTTTGTCCGGTTTGTTCCCCTTCCAGAAGCGAAATTTTTTCAATGTTTGGTGCCAATTGGCATGAAGCTTGAATGGCTTTCTGTGTTGTTGAAATTTTTGAACCCATTTTTGTCAACATAATCGAGGAGTTATAGGAGTCATGAAGTTTATTTCCGCAATTATAAAGCCATTCAAATTGGATGATGTGAAAGATGCTCTTTTAAATATCGGCATTGATGGCCTTACCATTACCGAAGTCAAAGGATATGGGCGTCAGAAAGGGCATACCGAAATCTATCGCGGTGCAGAATATGCCATCAGTTTTTTGCCTAAAATAAAAATTGAAGTCGCAGTTCCAACCGATCAACTTGATCGGGTACTGGAAGTCGTGACCGAGGCCGCGCGCACCGGACAAATTGGCGATGGTAAAATATTCGTTTGGTCTCTTGATAGAACCTTGCGGATAAGAACCGGCGAAACCGACGAAAATGCGCTTTAGAAGATTGTCTGCCAAAGGCAGAATGCCCAAAAAATAGGCAAATAGTAAAAATGGTTATCATATAAGCGTTTTTTATTGAGCTATATCGCGGGGCAAAGCAGTTGGCATGAAACTTGTTAGGTAAGTAAACGAGTGAACGTAAAGCGCGTTCTTTTCCAAATGGAGAGGTTTGATGGCGAGTTTGAAAAAATTGATTCCTGTGGCTATTGGGGCGTTTGCATTAATGGGGACGACTGCAGGCTATGCGCAGGAGGTAGAAACAGTCACCGAAGTTGTTAACGAAATTCCGGCTAAAATAGATTCCGGTGATACTGCATGGATGCTCGTTTCGACGGCATTTGTTTTGCTCATGACGATACCGGGACTTGCCCTTTTTTACGGTGGCATGGTGCGCAAGAAAAATGTTCTGGCAACAATGATGCAAAGCTTTGCAATTTGCTGTCTTATCAGTGTTATCTGGTTTGTTGCGGGTTATTCTTTCGCTTTTTCCGGAAAAAATCCATATTATGGCGATTTTTCGCTGTTGTTTTTAAAAGGCATATCTATTGATGACCTCAATGGAACATTTCCTACCTATCTTTGGGTTACGTTCCAGATGGCCTTTGCCATTATCACACCCGCACTTATTACAGGTGCATTTGCCGAGCGTATGAAATTTTCCGCAATGTTGTGGTTTATGGGATTGTGGTCGCTTCTCGTTTATGCACCTATTTGCCATTGGGTCTGGGGCGGCGGCTTTCTTGGACAAGATGGTGTCCTCGACTTTGCTGGCGGGACGGTCATTCATGTCAATGCCGGTGTCGCCGGTTTGATTACTGCTCTTGTTCTTGGCAAACGGCAGGGTTATCGCACCGTTAATATGGCTCCGCATAATCTTACTCTTTCGATGATCGGTGCTTCGCTATTGTGGATCGGCTGGTTCGGTTTCAATGCGGGTTCTGCAGGTGCTGCAAACAAAGTTGCAGCTGTTGCAATGTTGAACACGCAAATTGCTACCGCTGCCGGTGCTTTGTGCTGGATGATTGCCGAATGGGCAGTATCCAAAAAGCCGTCGGTTCTCGGCATTATTTCGGGTGCTGTTGCAGGACTTGTGGCTATTACTCCGGCAGCAGGTTTTGTCGAGCCATCCGGCGCAATCATAATCGGTATCATCGCCGGACCGGTTTGCTATTTTGCTTCCGTTTTTGTCAAACGTGCATTGGGCTATGACGATTCGCTTGATGCTTTCGGCGTCCATGGCGTAGGCGGTATTATTGGTGCACTTTTGACCGGTTATTTTGCTTCCGATATTTTCTTTTCCGATCCGGAAGCTTACGCAAAAGTTTCTGTACTCAATCAGGGATTCGGTCTCGTCGTCGCCATGATATACACTGCGGTTGTCACAACCATCATTCTTTATGTTGTGAAGGCCGTCATTGGCTTGCGTCCGACAAAACAGCAAGAAATCGAAGGACTCGACATTTCCTTGCACGGAGAAACAGTCCAGTAGATTTTCAGTAGCATAAAAAAATGAAAGCCCGTTTTCTTTAAAACGGGCTTTTTATTTTTCAGGCTTTTTTTATTGGTTAATAACCCGTTAACTCTCTGGCTTTATAGTCGGTCATAAAAAATCTCTTTCGACTATTATCGGGTTTTCAGGTTAGGTTATGCGTCAGGATTCATCCCCTTATGATTTGACAACAGATGGTGCTTATCAAAGCCCGCATCTGGTGGAGATGTTTTCCCGACAACTCGGCTCGTTCCTCGGTATCGGCATATTGATATTGATAGGCCTTGCAGCCGCCGCCTTGGCAACATGGAATGTTGCAGATCCGTGCCTGAGTTATGCCAATAATAATCCGGTTACAAATATCATGGGGTGGCCGGGAGCCGTCTTTGCAGATATTGCCATGCAATTTTTCGGGCTTGCCAGTGTTGCGGCCCTTCTTCCTCCTTTCTTTTGGTCGGTTCTTCTTATTGCCCAAAAAGATATAGGAAGACCGTTCCACCGGCTTTTCTTCTGGCTAATTTCGGCATTCTGTTTTTCAGGCCTTATTGCACTGGTGCCGCCTTTCGCGCATTGGCCTATGCCAATCGGACTTGGCGGTGTCTTTGGCGATAAAATCCTCAATTTTGCCAATCTTTTTCTCGGGGCCGTGCCGACGGTGGTTTCAACATCAATTATTGCTGCCATTTTAGGACCTTTGGCATTTTGGACCGCCGCTATAGCGGGGGGCGTTGTCGGGCGTCGTAGTCCCAAGAAAAAAGCAAAATCGAGACGGAAAGCGGAAAACCGTATGGGAACAGAGGAAGATGACGGTCCGGCACGCGCATCTTTGATGGTTACTGTTCTTGGCGGAACAATGCATCTTTTCTATCTGTTGAGAGCAGAAATCGGCCGCCTTTTTCACCGCAAGGAACCGATGTTTCCTCCGGTCCCGAATTTTGAAGGGACGAATGCGCTCTATCATGAACGGGTCGAACCCGAATTTTCAACGCCCTCCGACACCGCACCGGATGAAATGCCTTGGGCCGAACCGGAACAGGAAACTGTCCTTCCAAGAGAAACGGCAAGCAAAACGAAGTCGCGGCTCGCCGATGGATTCGAATTACCCAGTGTCGACTTTTTGGCCGAACCGAAGCCTATCGAAAAGAGTGATCTTCTCACTCCCGAAGCTTTGAAAGAAAGAGCCGGCCAGTTAGAGAGCGTATTGGAAGATTTCGGCGTCAAAGGGCAGATTATCAATGCACGTTCGGGACCGGTTGTAACGCTTTACGAATTCGAACCTGCACCGGGTATAAAATCCTCGCGTGTTATCGGGTTGGCAGATGATATTGCCCGTTCGATGAGCGCTATTTCATCTCGTGTTGCTGTTGTTCCGGGGCGTAATGTTATCGGCATTGAACTGCCCAACCCGAAACGCCAGATTGTCTATCTTCGTGAAATCATTGCGACGCAAGACTTTTATAAGAATAAAGCCAAACTCGGTCTTGCTCTCGGCAAGACAATAGGTGGCGAGGCTGTCATTGCCGATCTTGCGAAAATGCCGCATCTGCTTGTTGCCGGTACGACAGGTTCCGGTAAGTCGGTCGCCATTAATACCATGATTCTTTCACTCCTCTACCGGATGACACCGGAACAATGCCGGATGATCATGGTCGATCCGAAAATGCTGGAATTGTCTGTTTATGATGGAATTCCCCATCTTTTAACACCGGTTGTTACCGACCCGAAAAAAGCTGTTGTTGCGTTGAAATGGGCGGTGCGCGAAATGGAAGAACGCTACCGTAAAATGGCGAAAGTCGGCGTCAGGAATATTGACGGTTTTAATGAACGGGTCAAAGAAGCCGAGCGTAAAGGTGAACAGCTTTCAAGAACGGTTCAAACCGGTTTTGATCACGAAACCGGCGAGCCAATCTACGAGACCGAAACGCTTGATCTGACAACGATGCCCTATATCGTCGTCATTATTGATGAAATGGCGGATTTGATGATGGTTGCCGGAAAAGATATCGAGGGAGCTGTCCAACGTTTGGCACAAATGGCTCGCGCTGCCGGTATCCATGTGATTATGGCAACACAACGTCCGTCTGTCGATGTGATTACCGGTACAATCAAAGCGAATTTCCCGACGCGTATTTCATTTCAGGTAACCTCCAAGATTGATAGCCGTACGATTCTCGGAGAGCAGGGTGCCGAACATTTGTTGGGGCAGGGCGACATGCTTTTCATGATGGGGGGTGGCCGTATCCAGCGTGTTCACGGACCGTTTGTCGGAGATGAAGAGGTTGAACAGATTGTCCAGCATCTCAAGACTCAGGGTGTTCCGGACTATCTTGATGCCGTCACACAAGAAAATGATGATGAAGGTGATAATGACATTTCAGGTGGCTCCAGCCATTTTGAAGATTCGCAAGACCCTTATGATCAGGCGGTTGCCGTTGTCCTGCGCGATCGCCGTGTTTCAACCTCCTACATTCAACGTCGGCTCGGTATCGGCTATAATCGTGCTGCAACGATTGTTGAACGGATGGAAGAAGAAGGTTTGATAAGCCCTGCCAATCACGCGGGAAAGCGTGAAATTCTTGTTCCCGAAGAAGGCGAAAATTTTTAAAGACTGAATTTCATGTCATTGTCGGATCGCTGCTTTTGGGGCGCGTTCTGTCACAGTGATGCCACAGGTTACTGCAAAGATGAATGCAGGAGATTATGAATGACAAAGAAATGTGCACCCGCTTTCAAAATTATGTTTGCCGCTTTTGCTTTTGCAACCTCCGGTGTGACGGCATCGACAATGATACTTCCTCCGGCTTTTGCCCAGAATACCAATTTGGCAGCTCATGCACAGGATATTGCCAATCATTTTGCTGCAATACAGACAATGACGGGTGATTTCATCCAGTTCAGCCCGAAAGGTGAAATGACCGAAGGAACGTTTTACCTTGAAAGACCGGGTAAAATCCGTTTCAGTTATAAAAATTCACCGGTGCGTGTCATTACCGATGGCAAGTCGGTTGCGATCAACAATCGCAAACTTGACACTTGGGATCTATACCAATTGTCGCAGACGCCCATGAAAATGTTGCTCGATACAAAAATTGATCTTTCGGATGGTAAGCTTCTAAACGTCAGTCAGGATCAAGGGTCAACGACAATTGTTCTTGCCGATAAGACATTGGGTAAAGGTCAAATTCGTATGATTTTTGATTCCAAAACTTATGAACTTTTGCAATGGACCATTGTCGACAAACAAAATCTCGAAACGACTGTGCAAATTACCAATGTTCGCACCGGTGTGAGGTTTGCAAAAGGAATGTTCGATATTCCCTACCAGCGTATTTCGATGAAACGGAATGGCAATTGATGTTTGCCAAATTATTCCGATACTGAATAGAGCTCCGTTTTTTATATATTCAAACGGGAAATCTTGTATTTATCGGCTCGTTAAAGTTCTGTTTCCTTTTATATCCAATTTATCATATCATATTAGAAATATATTTATAATATTCATTTTTTTAAAAAAGTTTTTTATTATGACTAACCGAATTTTTTGATTTTAATATCTGGTATTATCGCTGTTTTTCGCTATTGAGATCGCATTTTTACTTTTTATAAAACAGGATTTGTTTTTATAAACATTCGTAAACTACAGAACTGTTTTAAGGGATTGATATTGATCGCCGACAGTTCAGAAGAAAAACAGGTGCTTTTTTAACAGATCGGGTTTCGCGAAACTTTGCGTTTTATTGATTTTATTCCTGATTGAAATGATGACATCCGTGTACCGGTTTTGCAAAAACTGGATTTTCTCCGTTTTTGCGCTTAAAGAACCGGTAACCGCATATTTTCAATCAAGGTTAAAGTTTGATGAGTTTTTCAGTTGCAACGTGGAATATCAATTCGGTTCGTTTACGTTTACCCCTTATTCTCAAAGTTATAGAAAAAGAAAAACCGGATATTTTGTGTTTGCAGGAAACCAAATGTCCCGATGATAAATTTCCGTATAAAGCTTTGCGTGCGGCAGGCTATGAACATATTGCTGTTCACGGACAAAAAGGTTATCACGGTGTGGCAACCTTATCATTGCGGCCTTTCGAAAACATTGAAAAAAAGGAATTTTGCAACAAGCATGATTGCCGGCATATTGCTGTAACAGTCAAAGCTGGCGATAAACATATCCGAATTCACAATTTCTATGTTCCCGCCGGCGGGGATGAGCCGGACCCCGAAATCAATCCGAAATTTCGTCATAAACTCGATTTTCTGGAAGAAATGAAAGCCGTCAAAGCCGATATGGGTGATGGGCTTTCAAGCATTCTCGTAGGCGACCTCAATATTGCCCCTTATGAAAATGATGTGTGGTCACATAAACAGCTTTTGAAAATTGTTAGCCATACGCCGATAGAGACAAAAACATTGATTGATCTTTGTTCTCAAGGTGGTTGGGTCGACTTGATGCGCAAGAAAATTCCCGAACCGGAAAAGATTTTCACATGGTGGAGCTATCGGGCCAAAGATTGGGCCTCGTCCAACCGTGGACGCAGGCTTGATCATATCTGGTCATCGCCGGATCTTGTACCACATATGCAGGAAATGGAAATTTTGACCGAGGCAAGAGGAATGGAAAAGCCGTCTGACCATGTTCCCGTCATCATGCATTTCGACCTTGCATAACAAAAAGTGAAATTCGTTGTTATTGATCTATTGCTTTTGACAAAACATGAACAAAATTTCACGAGATTTTCGCTTCTGTTTATGAAATAAGAAGCAAAATTAAAACCTTTGCCGTTTTATAATTTGTGATCGGAGCAGGAAAATAATGCAGAGAGGCTGTTTCAAAACTGTCGGCCGATCAACTTTTTCCTTGATTGCACTGACTTCAGTTTTGATGCTTTCGGGTTGCCTTGTCGGCCCCGATTATCAAAAGCCGATTTTCAAGCTCGATTCCAAATGGAGCGGCTCTTCACATGAAACGCCTTCAGCACCGCCGGAACTTGCAAACTGGTGGCAAAGACTGAATGATCCCATGCTTGATAAACTGGTCTCTGATGCGATTGCCGGTAACAATGATGTCCAGTCGGCAAAAGCCAGGGTGCGTGAAGCAAGAGCGACTTTGTGGCAAACAACGGGAACATTATTACCAAGTATTGACGGTTCGGCTTCTGCCAATCGCAATAAATCGGCAGGGGGGCCCGAGCGCAGCCAGTATCGCGGCGGACTTGACGCAAGTTGGGAGATTGATCTTTTCGGTGCCAACCGGCGGGCAGTCGAGGCTGCAAAATACGGTCTTGATGGCGCCAAAGAAGATATGCGTGCCACAATGCTGACCCTGATTGGAGATGTTGCAACCAATTATGCGGAAATACGCGGGCTACAACAACAAATAGCACTGGCTCAACGCACCGCGATTGCGCAACGGCGCACCGCACAATTGACCAAAGATAAATTTGCCGCCGGTGCGGTTTCCCAGCTTGATGTATCCAATGCCGAAGGTCAGGCTGCCACCACCGAAGCCGGTATTCCACAAATGCAGGCCAATCTCGCAACAACAATTCACCGTTTGTCTGTTTTAACTGGCCAAAGCCCGACAGCTCTTAATGATGTCATGGCAAAAACAGGAAAAATTCCTGAACCGAAATGGCCGATACCGGCGGGCGTTCCTGCCGATATTCTGCTGACACGTCCGGATGTTCGTCTGGCAGAACGCCAATATGCGCAAGCCACCGCCCGCATCGGCCAGAAGGAAGCCGACCGTTATCCGTCTTTGACGCTAACAGGCAATATTTCCACCGCCGCAACCCAGCCGGGTGAACTTGGAAAAAGTTCTTCAATCAGTTGGTCGGCAGGTCCCGGCTTGACGATACCGATTTTTGAAGGTGGCCAGAGAATGGCTGCTGTCGAGGTAGCCCGTGCCCAGCGTGACCAATCTTTTATCAATTATCGAAGCAGCGTATTGACGGCATTGGAAGATGTCGAAAATGCACTTGTGTCGATGAGCAAAGAAAGACAGCGCTCGGCAAAACTTGCCATTGCCGCCAATTCTTACGCCAAAGCACTGAGCCTGTCGCGTTCGCTTTATCAAAGCGGCAATACCAGTTTTCTTGAACTGTTGAATGCAGAACGTTCCCATTATTCATCCGAACAGTCACTGATTGAAAGTCAGGTTTCGATTACCAAAGACTATATCTTGCTCATGAAAGCTTTAGGTGGCGGTTGGAATGGTGCGGTAGACGACACAAAACCGGAAATTGTCGACGGCTATACAGGGCCGCACATCAGAAAAGTTGAAACAGAGAGCAAAACGCGATGAAAGCAAAAAAAACAGTCGTTATCATCATTGCTGTGATTGTACTGATCGTGCTTTTGATATTTGTCCACTCGGCGTTTTTTTCGAAGACTGCGCCCACCTATATGACGTCGAAGGTCAAAAGGGGCGATATTGAAGTCAGCGTTCTTGCCAACGGCACAATCAAACCACACCGGCTGGTGGCTGTTGGTGCGCGCGCAACGGGTCGTATCGTTTCGATGAAAGTAAAGCCCGGAAGCATTGTCAAGCAAGGTGATTTGCTTGCCGAAATCGACCCGACAACCCAGACAAACGATTTGAAAAGCAAGGAAGCAGCTCTTGCCAATTATCGTGGTAAACTTGCCGAGCAGGAAGCGCAACTTGTTCTTGCCAAACAGAATATGACCCGCCAGCAAACGATGATCTCTTCGCATGCTGTTTCCAAAGCCGATTTCGATGATGCCGATGCGCAAGTCAAAATCCGTGCGGCACAAATCGACCAGTTGAAAGCCCAGATTGTGCAGGCGGAAGTTGATGTCGAGACCGCCAAAGTCAATCTCGGTTATACGCGTGTAACGGCGCCGTCCGATGGTACAGTTCTTGCCACGGTTGTTCAGGAAGGGCAGAACGTTAACGCCGTTCAGTCGGCACCGACGATTGTTATTCTCGGCGATTTGTCGGTCATGACGGTTCGTGCCGAAATATCCGAAGCGGATGTTATCAATGTCAAACCCGGTCAGGACCTTTATTTCAATGTTTTAGGCAATCGTACGCGGCGCTATGAAAGCCGGTTGGAAAAAATCGAACCGGCACCTGAATCCATCCGTAATGATATCAGTTTCAATTCATCCTCGACGGCTTCTTCGAGCTCGTCGACTTCACAGGCCATTTATTATAATGGCACATTCAATGTGCCGAATGATGATGGCGTTTTGCGCACTTATATGACCGCGGAAGTTCATATAATTCTGGGACGCGCTGAAAAAGTGCTGCTTATACCGAGCGATGCATTGAACGATGTTTCGGGTAAACAAGCGGTGGTCAATGTTCTTGATCAAAACGGCAAGCTCGAAGCCCGCGATATTGAAACCGGATTGAATAATAAAGTTATGGTCGAAGTTGTTTCCGGACTTAAAGAAGGTGAAACCGTTGTAACTGGTGTCAGCAACGGCACCATGCCTTCGACTTCCGGAAGCCGTCACCGTGTGGGGCCGTTCTGATTGATGGAAAACACTCACAAAGACGCGGTCATTGTTCTTGAAGATGTCGTACGTGAATTTCCGGCAGGTGAAAGCAAAGTACGGGTCTTGAAAGGTATCAATCTGACTATCCGACGTGGAGAAATGGTGGCCATTGTCGGCGCATCGGGGTCGGGAAAATCGACATTGATGAATATTCTCGGCTGCCTTGATCGGCCGAGTTCGGGAAGTTACAAAGTTTCCGGCAAAGAAACCTCGCAACTTTCCGCTGATGAACTTTCATCTCTTCGTCGTGATCATTTCGGGTTCATTTTCCAGCGCTATCACTTGCTTGGCGAGTTGACAGCACTTGATAATGTTGAAATTCCGGCAATTTATGCGGGACGTTCTCCACACGAAAGAGAAAAGCGCGCAGCCGCGCTTTTACAACGTCTCGGCATGGGCGAGCGCATTACCCACCGTCCGGGACAACTTTCCGGTGGTCAACAGCAACGTGTTTCGATTGCGCGTGCATTGATGAATAATGGCGAGGTTATCCTTGCCGACGAGCCGACGGGAGCACTTGATAGTCATAGCGGTGAAGAAGTCTTGCGTATTCTGGAGGAAATCCACGCAGAAGGACGCACAATCATTATCGTAACGCACGATATGTCGGTCGCAAAAAAAGCCGAACGGATTATCGAAATCAGTGACGGGGAAATTTTGTCGGATAAACCGAACCAGCCGACAGAAGTAGCCACTGGACATGCCGACGAAGTTGCAACAGAAGTCGTGAGCAACAAAAAAATCGGAATGTTGAGATCATTTCTTGACCGCTTCCATGAAGCTTTCCGCATGGCTTTATTGTCAATGAATGCGCATCGTATGCGGACATTTTTGACGATGCTCGGTGTTATTATCGGTATTGCCGCAGTGGTTTCCATGGTTGCTTTGGGAAATGGTACGCAAAAACAGATTCTTGAAAACATCAATAGTCTGGGAAGCAATACATTGAATATCTTTGCCGGAAAGAGCTTTGCCGATATGCGGTCGGGCAAAGTCACGACATTGGTCGATTCCGATGCAATAGCCCTTTCCGAACAACCTTATGCCGATGCTGTAACACCGACTGTCACAACATCGTCTACTGTCCGCTATGGTTCGATCGAATCCAATGTGACCGTTTATGGCGTGAGCGACCAATATTTCAAAGCACAAGGGGCAAAACTCGTTGAAGGGCGATTGTTCGATTCCGAAAGTGTGCTTTCACGTGCAACCGATCTCGTGGTTGAAAAACAGGCCGTGCCAACACTTTTTCCCGATAGCCACGAAAGTCCGATCGGACAGGTCGTTCTGGTCGGCAAAGTTCCTACCCGTATTGTCGGCGTAATCGAATTGCAGCAAATGGGGCCGCCTTCCGACACTTTGCAACTTTATTTGCCTTATACCACTGTGCAGACACGTTTTCTTGGCAATAAGACCGTTCGTTCGATTACCCTTAAAGTTGCCGATAATGTTGATTCACGTTTGGCGGAGGCCGCGGTTAAACACTTTCTCATTATGCGGCATGGCACAGAAGATTTTTTCATTCGCAATTCCGAAGAATTTCGTGAACAGGTCATTGCAAGCACGCAAGTTCTGACATTGCTGGTTGCCTCCATTGCGTTGATTTCGCTTCTGGTGGGAGGCATAGGTGTGATGAATATCATGCTTGTAACTGTATCCGAGCGAATCAATGAAATCGGTGTGCGTATGGCTGTGGGAGCGCGGCAGAGCGATATTCTTCAGCAATTTCTGATAGAATCTGTCCTTGTTTGTCTGATTGGTGGTGCCTTGGGTATTTTGCTCGGTCTTTCTGTCGGGTGGATTTTTGCCGTGAGCGGCGCACCGTTTAAACTTGTTTACTCGATGGGTTCAATTATTATAGCTTTTGTTTTTTCCACGCTTATCGGCATCGGCTTCGGTTTTCTGCCTGCACGCAATGCCTCTAAACTTGACCCTGTTGCCGCTTTATCGCGCGACTAGCCGCATCGATTCGAATTGACGCGTTGATAAATATTGAATTTGAAGGAAGTCTAAAGTGTCAAAAACCACTCCGGCAACCGCCTTTCTCGATCATAACCATATCGAATACGAGTTTATCACCTATCACTATGATCCGCATGCCGATCGTGTCGGCCTGCAGGCTGCAGAAGCTGTCGGGGCTGATCCGGAAACAGTTTTCAAAACATTGATGGTCAGCGTTGATGGCAAACCCCATGTTGCGGTTTTGCCATCCGATCAGGAAGCCAATATGAAAAAACTCGCCGCCGCTTTTGGCGGAAAACATGCCGAAATGTTGAGCGTCGAGGAAGCCGAAAAACTTACCGGTTACAAGGTGGGTGGTATCTCGCCTTTCGGACAAAGACGGCATTTACCAACGGTTTTCGAAAAAACAGCCGAATTGTTCGATAAAATCTATATCAATGGCGGCGGACGCGGTTTTCAGGTCAAGATGCATTCGAAAGATGCCATTGCTGTTCTTTCGGCCAAAGTTGCCGATTTCAAGCGCTGAACACTCAAAACCGATTGTCATTCCGTTATTGATTTCGCCAATTGTCGACTAAGCGAGCTTAAAAAAACGCGCCTTTATCAGAAATAGGCTCTAAGCTCCGCACCGATGAATTTGATATATTCGCTTGCGAGCAATCTCAATTCGCCTAATTGCCTAAACAGGCTTTGTTCTCCGGCTCCCTCGCTGATCGGATAGGCGATAAAGTCTATCTCAGGCATCAAGCGATTCAATTCGCGTAGCGAGCGCGGCATATGATAATCGTTGGTGACGATATAGACCTTCTGATAGTGATTTTTTCTTATCCAGTCTGTCGCCTCTTCGGCGTTTCCGATTGTATTGACAGCTTCACGCCCGAGATCCACACAACACTCGAATAAGCGCGGGTCACTATGGGTCACACGTATCAGGGCCTGACTATTGGTGGATGGATTGACACCGCTGATCAACAGTCTTTTGCCAAGTCCTTTGCCAAGAAGATCAAGGCCTGCTTCCATCCGGCTTTCACCGCCAGTCAGCACAATAATTGCATCAGCAACCGGAAGCGGATCCGGTGGAGCAAGGCGGGATATTTTTTCACTGAAATAGAAAAAACCGCTGCCAAAGAGAACAATGCAGACGAGAATAAAAATACTGACCGGCGGCAAATGTTTAAAAAAACGCCTTTTCCAACGCAATAATCTGATCTGGCGAAGCTTTTTTCGCTTCTGCACAGGATCTGCCAATTGCGCATATAAGGTGTATTCGCTCATCGTTAAAATAACTCGCTTTCGTTACGGTCAATAGATTTTAACTGGCTTAAAATGGTGAGGCGGCTGGTCATCATTGTCAGTAAAGAGACGAAGCTGACAAGAATAAATATTTTGATATAACTCGACAGGCCAAGACTGAAATGGCCGAATAAGGCCGATGTCTGATCGCCGCCAGCTGTACCGGAAACAAAGCCTGACCAGAAAGAAAAAGCAATAAAGACGATAATGCCGGTCAAGCCGCCATAAAAAGCTCCTTTGAAACCGGTCTTGAAAAAATGCAAGTCGAACTGACGGGCGATAAAGCTTGATTCCGCACCGATGAAATGCAGCACTACGACAATATGTGCATTGGCTGAAAGGGCGCTGCGTGTTGCAAATATAATCGTAAGGGTCAATGCCGAAATGACGAGCGCCAATATGACCAGTCCGATAATAATGGTTGCATGTGCCATTGTGACGAGCCGGCTGATTGCGTTGCGATGATCATCGAAACTTCCACCGGGTATTTGTGTTGCAATGGCATCGCTTATCATACCGAAATCGACCGGAACGGAATCATCAAGCGTCACGACAATAAGACGCGGAATAGGAAGCTCGTTCAGTTCCAGTCCGGTTCCAAGCCACGGTTCGAGAAGGCGTTCTGTTTGGGTGCGGTCGACGATTTCGGCAGATTTTACACCTCGAAAGCTTTTGGCGAGTTCTACGGCATATTTTAAAGTTTTTTCGATATCGAGACCATCAGTCGGGCGGATTTGAATAGTGGCTTCCCTTGAAACCTGATTTTCCCAATTATGCGCCGAATGGCCGATAAGATCCACGCCGCCAATAGCCAGAGATGCCAGAAACGTCATGATAGCAATCACAACGACCAAGGCTTGTCCCGACACATCACCCGCAGGAACAATCGATGTTTGAGGTGTCGAGCTTTTAAGGAACCGGAATTTTCTTGGGGGTTCAGATGGCAAAAGCTCAGTCATAAAGTTCTAGCCTTCCATCGTTAAGAATCATGCGACGCGCATCAACCTGCTCCATCAGATTGACATCGTGGGTTGCAATAATCACAGCAGTTCCCGAACGGTTAAGCTCGATAAACAGCCGCAATAGTCTGCGCGCAAGGACAGGGTCGACATTACCGGTTGGTTCATCTGCCAATAAAATTTCGGGCTGGTCAATCAAAGCACGAGCTATCGCAGCACGTTGTTTTTCTCCGCCGGATAGAACAGGTGGCAATACGTCCATGCGTTCACCAAGTCCTACCCATTGCAGAAGCTCTTCTACTTCGGCCCGGTAGGTTGCTTCCTCACGGCCTCTCACACGTAAGGGAAGTGAAACATTTTCGTATGTTGTCATGTGATCAAGCAGGCGGAAATCCTGAAAAACAATGCCAATTCTCTGACGCAATTTCGGCATATCCTGCCGCTTCAAAAGGGCAGTATCATGACCAAATATATTGATAAGGCCGCGCGTCGGTTTTAATGCCAGAAACATCAACCGCAACAATGTTGTTTTGCCGGCACCCGAGGGACCCGTCAAAAACTGGAATGATCCGTGCGGAATATAAAAGCTTATATCACGGAGAACTTCCGGCCCCATGCCATAACGCAAGCCTACATTTTCAAAACGAATCACTGTTAATTTACCTACTCTAACCGCACAAATTTTATCCGGTTTTGCCCTGTTAGCCGCTACTGTTCTTCAGAGGCATTCATCGCCAACTCATGAAAGGTACCTTGACCAGGTGACCCAATTTTTCCTATCCTTGATGAATATGGTTAAGTCGCGGTTAAAATTTGGCGCTGACAATTGCTTTCTTAACGCGATTGTCTGTGTTAGGCCGCGACCATAAAAATTTATATGGATAATAATATGCCCTTGATAGATGGAAAGTCGATTGATGTTCTGTTTTCGGAACAAGACATTGCCAAACGTAATCGTATAATAGCAACTGAAATTGCAGCTAAAAGGCCGCAAAACTTGCTGGTTTTACCGATTTTGAAAGGGTCTTTTATCTTTGCTGCCGATCTTATCAGAGAACTTCATCGCGCCGGTGTCAGCTCGACTGTCGAGTTCATAACAATTTCAAGCTATGGCGCTGGTCAGGAGAGCGGAGAGATCAAACTTCTTCATGATTTTGATAGCGATATTACGGGGCGCGACATTCTTTTAATCGACGATATTCTGGAATCAGGAAAGACTCTGAAATTTGTTCGCGATCTTTTGAAAACGCGTGGCGCCGGACGCATTTTTATCGCGGCCCTTCTTGATAAGGCGATGCGCCGTCAGGCCGATATTGAAGCGGATTTCGTCGGTTTTCCTTGCCCTGATCAATTTGTTGTCGGTTACGGAATGGATGCAGGCCACGCATTCCGCCAGCTTCCTTTCGTCGGTGTTATCCATAAATAAATGCATAAAATTTCATAACACCGGATAATTTTTCCGCCGACCATCTGAATGAAAGGTCCGTTAGCGCGTCTTACAAATTTTTCCGATAAAACACTGGCGCGCGATTGATATTGTCGCCAGATCCGCTTTTTGTGTTTATCTGATCATCGAAATTGCCGGATAGGCAGGAATATCCGATGACCGGCCAGTTTTTCAGCAATGATAAAATGCCCTTACGGAGTTTTTTGAAATTCACTGCCAAAATTCGCTCTCGCATGAGCAAGCTCCGGAAATAGTTGATATTACCCGATTTGCATGTCCCGTCCATTCAACAGAATATTCGGAACCAGTAAATAGCGTTGAAAACCGCTACCCAGAAATGAATCTGTTGCACTTTTTCCAAAGGTTAATCCAATTTATCAGCCGGGAAAATTCTCTGCTGTTCGAGGTGCTTTTAGTTCAAAGGAGAAACCTTCCGGCGCATAATTCAATTCGGCATGTCCGTTAAAACGGGCTGGCAAAAGACGTTTTATCAGTTTGCTGCCGAAACTGAGCTTTGTTGGTTGATAAACCGTCGGGCCATCTTTTTCACGCCATGAAAAATGGAATTCATCCTTATCAAGAGTCCAGTTGATCTCGACGATACCGTTTTTGGATGACAAAGCACCATATTTGACAGCATTTGTGCTCAATTCGTGAAGTGCCAAAGCCATGGACAATGCTGTTTGCGGCGAGAGAGATACGGGAGGACCCGATATGATGAACCTTTTTTTGGTTTTGTCATGGATATCAAGACTGCTTTCGACTATTTGTTTGAGGTCGGCACTGTTGGTTGCCCCTTGTGTCAAAATATCTTGTGCATGGGCAAGTGCATTCAGTCGTACCGAAAAATCCTGCAACGCTTTTTTCATTGATGTCGATTCGGTAAGAGTTTGGTTGGCAATGCTCTGAACAATCGCCAGAATATTTTTAACACGATGAGCAAGTTCACCTGAAAGGAGTGCCTGTTTTTCCTGTGCGTCGCGCCGCTCGGTAATATCTTGTAAAACGCCCAAGATTCGGTGTTTCATCAATTTGCCAACGTCTTTTGGAGCAGCTTCGGCCCAATAACCTATCCAGCGTAATTGTTTGGTATCAGCCCTTTTGATTTGGAATTCCAGATGTGTAATCAGACTTTCATCCTGTCTCGTTTGCAACATTTGTTTTGCAATCTGTTTTGGATTATCGACGATGACGGAATAAAAGTCATTCAAAGGAAGTTCAGGGCTTTCCTCGAACCCCAGAAGTTTCAGAAATTGCGGTGTCGCTTCAATCATTTTGCGATCACGGTCAATTTCAAAAGCACCGATGCCGGCAGCCTGCTGGGCAAGCCGCAACCGTTCTTCACTTAACCTCAATGTTTCGGAATGGCGTTGTTCGTCCGTGCGATCGCGGACAATTTTTAAGAATCCCTGCTGCTTCCCGTCATCGCTATAGAGCGCTTGAAGATCTCCCGATGCCCAGAAAGTGGTACCATCTTTTCTTTGGTGAAATCGCTCGACAACGTCTATCCGGTGCAAACTTGCCATTTGTTGGCGCGTTTCCGGAAGCCTGTTCATCCTGTCTTCTTCGGTGAAAAGAATATCGAGCGGTTGACCAATTATTTCTTCCGGTTTCCAGCCGAACAATTTTTCTGCACCCGGACTCCAGCTGACAATAAGCCCGTTCATATCAGCCGTTAATATTGCATAATCCAAGGCATTATCGAGAATAAGCTGGTTACGCCACTCCTGTTTTTCAACACGTTTCATCGTGGTTATACAGACTCCGTTTCAATAACCCATAAATACTTTCATGTACAAACAGGCTTTTAGCGTCATCCCGCTTTTCCCACGAAAACTTATATCATTTAATAACCACCTTGTTAACTGTTTATCATAACGGTTTATTGTAAAATCAACGTATAAAATTATATTATTTAACTTATCAAGGATTTTACCGGATGAGTTATGAAAAATCTCAGTCAATCTTTCCCAACAAGACCGCTCACAATCAGACGCTGTGATTATTCTTATCTCAAGCGCGGACTTATCTGTTTTCTATTGTTCAGTATTATTTTTCCGGGGTTCTGTGTTTTCTGGAAGCCACATTTTATTGAAGATTTCCAAATTATGAATAATCCGGAATATGTTCAGAATTTTACTTTGGAAAACAATCATTGTAATGCGAGGTTACTGGTTTTTCGGGAATGCCGGACTGATGCGAAAATAACGATTGATACGCAAGAGTTTACCAAACATTTTTCGGTGAGCTTTTTTGGCCTAACGAAAAATTCTTATCCGGCTTATATTATCTATCAGCATGACAATCTTGACAAAATGGTGCTTAACCTTGAAATAGATCACATATGGCAACGATTTTTTGTGTTTTTTATTGTTTCGATGATCGCATTTCTAATTGCGATAAAAATTTTTAATGATTTTATACAGCAATATAGGCAATGGCGGGTTGTCGGCGGCCAACGCAAAATGATTCCGACAATCGTTGCTTTGAAAAAATTATATTTCGGTTATTGTTTTTACCGAATTCATTTGCCCGACGGCAAAATTCAAAAACGTTTGCTCAAAGTAAAACGCAAAAATCCGTTCGTGTTCGTCGATCAATCAAGAGGATATGTTCTTGGCGCTATTCCTGAGGGATGCAATTTCGCTATTGTATTTGATCAAAAACTCGATCATGTTGATTTGACCGAGGCCGAAAAAAAAGAATTGATGCTTACAGTCGCCAATCTCGCAAAGGCGGGCGAAAAAATAATGCGGCCAATGTTCAGTTAAAATTGTTGTTGGAGGGAAATGACGATGGCAGCAAAAAAACACGGACGTTATGATGCTTATCTCGAACAAGCACGCGATCTTCCTCCCATCAAAACAGCAATTGTCCATCCTTGTTCAAAAGAAGCAATGGTGGCGGCTATCGAGGCCTGGCAAGAAAAGTTTTTGCAACCAGTTCTGGTCGGGCCGGAATTAAAAATCAGAAAAGCCGCAAAAGAAGCGGGCGTCAAAATAGATGATCTCGAAATCATACCGACAGAACATAGCCATGCGGCTGCCCAGACAGCGGTCGAAATGGCAGCAAGTGGAAAAGTTCAGGCGTTAATGAAAGGATCGCTCCATACCGACGAGCTTTTAAGCGCTGTGGTCAGCGCACAATCGGGGTTGCGAACAGAACGACGTATCAGTCACGTTTATGCAATGGATATACCGGCCTATTCAAAGCCGCTTCTTATAACCGATGCGGCAATCAACATCCGCCCCGATCTTGATGACAAACGCGATATTGTTCAAAACGCCGTTGATCTTATGCGCATTCTGGGGCTGGAAAAACCGCTTGTTGCGGTGCTTGCAGCGGTTGAAACCGTTAATTCGAAAATGCCGGCCACCCTTGATGCGGCAGCTTTGACGGTTATGTCAATGCGCGGCCAAATTACCGGCGCTGTTGTGGATGGACCGTTGGCTTTTGACAATGCGATCAATTTGAAGGCGGCCGAAATAAAGGGCATTGTTTCACCGGTTGCAGGAAAAGCCGATATTCTTCTGGTGCCGGACCTTGAAGCGGGAAATATGCTTGCCAAGCAATTAATGTATTTTGCCGATGCCGGTGCGGCAGGACTGGTTCTCGGTGCGCGTGTTCCCATTATCCTCACCAGCCGATCGGATAAAGTGTCAGTGCGTCTTGCGTCTGCCGCGCTTGCAAAAATCATGGTCGAGCGGCGGTTCAAACTGGAGAAGGCGCATCATGAATAACCGGATAGTAACGTTCAATTCCGGCTCTTCATCCTTAAAGGTCGGGCTTTACGAAATAAAGGGCTCTCGCGCAGAGCGTCTGGGGAAAGGTTCAATTGATCTCAGGCGTAATTGTTTTTCTTTTCGGATCGAACAAACCGGCGAGCAGATAGCCGCTTCACCGCTCCCGGAAAAAGCCGATGACAAAGAAATGCTTAAGCAGGTGTTTGGCTGGCTTGTCGAGCGAATGGATATCGGAGACATCAAAGCGGTTGGTCATAGAATAGTGCACGGCGCTGATATCTTCAGAAATGCGTGTATCGTCAATGATAAAACATTGGATTATATGGAATCGCTGATACCGCTTGCACCGCTTCATCAACCTGCCAATCTCCGGTTGATTTATCTTGTTAAAAAACTTTATCCGTCGCTCATGCAGACGGCATCTTTCGACACGGCTTTTCATCAGGGCCAGAGCGATAGGGTGAGACGGTTCGCCATTCCGCGCATTTTGCACAATCGTGGTATCAAAAAATACGGGTTCCATGGACTTTCCTACCACTATATTTCGGAACAATTACCAAAATTGCCGAAAGATGTTCGAATAAAGAACGTTGTTGTGGCCCACCTTGGCAGTGGTGCCAGTCTATGCGCATTGAAAAATCAACAGAGTGCCGAAACGACTATGAGCTTTACCACACTCGATGGTGTGCCTATGGCAACACGTTGTGGAGCGTTGGATGCCGGCGTACTCATTCATCTTTTACGGAATCAACGTCATAGTGTCAGCGACATGGAATATATGCTTTATCATTCGAGCGGCCTCCTTGGTATGTCCGGTATCAGTGCGGATTGTCGTGATCTGGTGACATCCAAATTGGAACAGGCAAAACAGGCTCTTGATGTTTTTACTCTTCGTATTGCGCAAGAAATTGCGCGTTTGGCAGTAACTCTGGAAGGGCTTGATACTATCATTTTCACGGCCGGTATCGGCGAACACCAACCGGAAATTCGAGAGGCCGTTTTGGAACAATTGCGTTGGATGGGCATCGAGATTGACTATGAAGCCAATAATGCCAATCAATCACGCCTGACAACGCTTAATAGTCCTATCGCTGCATTCATTATTCCGACGGATGAAGAACAACGTATTGCTGATGACGCGGCCCTTCTTTTGACCGAAAACGAAAAAACGGCTCATTGAATTTTTGAATAACAGGTTGGAATTTTTGAATAACAGATTGCGGGGCGCAAATTGCTTGATTGCACCGCGGGGAATAGGCCGATTGTTCAACTATAGCTGAAATAATTGAGATCAATAAAAAGAATATGCAATTCCGCTTGTTATATCGCAATCAGGCTTGATGAAAACAACAGGCAACATCGGTTTGCCAACAGCCAGTCTACACGATAATGCTTTCATCGCCCCTTTGGTCGACAGAGCATTGAAAAGCCGACTTCTAACGCTCGAATGCGTTCTTTAAAATCCGTTCTTGATTAGAGATGTTTATAGCCCTTAAGGAATTTTTCATAAGAATTGTAAGCTCAATTTTTAAATCAATGAAGCACGCTCGCTGTTTTACATAATTTAGCCAAGTGAAGCCTGTCCGATTGTATATTTTGACTAACGAAGTGAACGCTCCAGTTAATTTCACTCATCGCTTCTTTTTGTGGGTAAAGTATGTGCAGGCAAGATTATGAATTTCCAAGGCAAGGCGTAAAGTTTGCGCAAAATATTGGCAGGTGCCCCCATTTATTGTCAGGTGCTCTTATTGCGAAGGCATTCGACTTGATAAAAATTCAGGCCAACAAGAAACCACCAGTAAGGCGCCGCAATATCGGCGGAATGTTCCGCCGATATTATTTTAGTGCTTAACGTTTGTTCAAACGGTTAGCAATCAGGTCTTCGACAACCTGCGGTTCTGCAAGTGTCGATATATCGCCCAGATTTTCGAATTCGTCTTCGGCAATTTTACGTAAAATTCGCCGCATAATTTTGCCCGAACGAGTTTTTGGCAGACTCGGAGCAAACTGGATCTTGTCAGGTGTCGCAATCGGGCCAATCTCGTTTCTGACATGTTTGATAAGATGTTGACGCAATTCTTCTGTCGGTTCGATACCTTCCATCAATGTCACATAACAATAGATACCCTGTCCCTTGATCGGATGCGGGTAACCGACAACCGCAGCTTCCGAAACATTGTGATCGGAGACGAGCGCCGATTCAACTTCTGCCGTGCCAAGACGATGGCCTGAAACATTCAAGACGTCATCGACGCGGCCGGTAATCCAGTAATATCCGTCATGATCACGACGACAGCCATCACCGGTAAAATATTTGCCCTTATAGGTCGAAAAATAGGTTTCTACAAAACGGTTATGATCGCCATAAATTGTGCGCATTTGCCCCGGCCATGAGTCGGTAATGCATAAGTTTCCATCATTTTCACCTTCAAGCACTTCTCCCTCAGTGTCGACAAGCTCGGGCTTTATACCAAAGAAAGGAAGTGTTGCCGAACCGGGTTTCAGATCGGTTGCACCGGGTAGCGGGGTGATCATATGGCCACCGGTTTCTGTTTGCCACCACGTATCGACAATCGGGCAGCGATCGTCACCGACTTTATGATAAAACCAATTCCATGCTTCCGGATTGATCGGCTCGCCAACCGAACCAAGAATGCGCAACGACGTGCGTTTCGAGCGTTCGACATATTCGTCACCGGCTCCCATTAATGCACGAATAGCTGTCGGTGCGGTATAAAGAATATTGACCTTATGCTTGTCGACAACTTCCCAAAAGCGCGCCTGATCAGGGAAGTTCGGGACACCTTCGAACATAAGCGTTGTCGCGCCATTGCATAAGGGCCCGTAAACCAGATAGGAATGTCCGGTCACCCAGCCGACATCGGCTGTGCACCAATAAACATCTCCTACGTGATAATCGAATACATATTCATGTGTCATGGACGCATAAACAAGATAGCCGCCGGTTGTATGAAGAACGCCTTTCGGTTTACCGGTAGACCCTGACGTATAAAGAATGAAAAGCGGGTCTTCGGCTTTCATGCGCGCTGGCGGGCATTCGGTTTTCGCATTGGCCATTTCTTCATGATACCAGAAGTCACGGCCAGGTGCCCAACCGATTTTGCCGCCGGTTCTGCGCACAACCATCACCTGATTGACCAGCACATATTGGCGTGCGGCAATGTCTATCGCGTGATCGACATTTTCTTTCAAAGGAATGGGCTTGCCGCCACGGACGCCTTGGTCGGCAGTAATGATGAAGGTCGATTCGCAGTCGACAATACGTCCGGCAAGTGCTTCCGGCGAAAATCCTGCAAAAACGACTGAATGGACTGCGCCGATGCGCGCACAGGCAAGCATTGCATAAGCGGCTTCCAGAATCATAGGAAGATAAATGGTAACCCGATCGCCTTTTTTGACGCCCCGTTTTTTTAAGATATTGGCAAACCGGCAGACATTTTCGTAAAGTTCCTTATAGGTGACTTTTTTATCAATATAGGGGTTATCACCTTCCCAGATCATCGCAACCTGATCACCGCGACTTTTCAAATGTCTATCGATACAATTATAGGTTACATTTGTGATGCCGTCTTCATACCATTTGATGGATACACGGCCTCGAAAGCTGGTATTTTTAACTTTTGTGAACGGTTTGAACCAGTCAATGCGCCGGCCATGTTTTGACCAGAACGCATCCGGATCCTTTATACTTTCATCATACCATTGAAGATATGTTTCACGATCAATCAAGGCATTTTTCTTGATATTATTAGATACAGGATAGACTTTATCCGACATCTTCTCCTCCTTTTTGTGTTGCAATTCTCCTCACGCAACACTTTCTTTATGAAATATCCATTTGTGATGGATATTTGATATTTACATTAAATGGTATCGCCGGTTTCTTGGAAGTCTTAAAATGATAGTTTTAAAAAACTTATTGTGAAGGACTGGAAAAAATCCAAGTAAAAAAATTAGAAATTGTCAATTTTTGTTTCTTTTTTACTGAAAAAAGCGGTTGAGGCATCGATTTTAAAACAGCGAGCAGTAGTTAAAATAGCGAAGTGATACCACTTCGTGTTGTGTCCGGTATTTGAAAGGAAAATGCTATGTTGGATGAAAAGCTGATACTCTCGCGTGAAGAAGCGTTAAAAAGTGGAACCGATGGTTCATCACAAAAATCAGGTCATCGGATGGCGACGCAGACAGCTTCGTTGAAAAATCCGGTTGATGCTTATCCACAACCTCCCTATTCGACAGAAAAACAACAAGCTCCGGGACTTGCATCGAAGTTGACGCCAAAGGCCGATCACGGAGAAAAAAGCTACAAAGGTTCCGGTAAACTTTTAGGCAGAAAAGCGCTGATTACCGGTGGTGACAGCGGCATCGGGCGAGCCGTGGCAATTGCATTTGCACGTGAAGGTGCCGATGTTGCAATCAATTATTTGAAGGAAGAAGAGCAAGACGCGCGAGAGGTCATCGAGCTTATCGAACAGGCAGGCCGAAAAGGATTTGCAATTCCCGGTGATTTGACCGATCGGCATTTTTGCGAAAAATTGGTCGAAGAAGCAGTCAAAAAACTGGGCGGACTGGATATTCTGGTGAATAATGCCGGCCGTCAACAGGCGGTGGAAGCTTTGGCCGATCTCACAGACGAGTCTTTTGACCAGACGATGAAAACCAACATTTATGCACCTTTCCGTGTCACAAAGGCTGCATTGCCACACATTCCTGCAGGTGGTTCCATTATTATTACATCGTCAGTACAAGCCTTTGACCCGTCTGCAACCTTGTTTGACTATTCACAAACCAAGGCTGCCAATGTTGCTTTTGCCAAATCGCTGGCAAAACAATTGGCTCCGAAAGGCATTCGCGTCAATGCGGTTGCTCCAGGCCCCTTCTGGACACCATTGCAACCTGCCGGTGGCCAGCTCATGAAAGCCATGCCGCAATTCGGTTCCGAAACGCCTTTGAAGCGTGCTGGCCAGCCGGTTGAAATTTCGCCGCTTTATGTTTTGCTGGCGTCAGAAGAAGCAAGCTATTGTTCGGGTCAGGTCTTTGGTGCGGCCGGCGGAAGTGGCATGGATAGCTGATTATTGGTGAACAATCGGCGGACGATGACCGAAAATTGCCGAACCGACACGTACACTCGTGGCACCGAAGGCAATGGCTGTTTCATAATCCGCCGACATCCCCATGGATAGTTTTTTTACTCCCGCCTCTTTTGCCAATTTCGCAAGAAGGGCAAAATAGGGGCCGGGATTTTCACCTACTGGCGGAATACACATCAAGCCGATAATATCGAGATGATGGTCGTTCTTGCAATGTTTGACAAACTCGACGGCCTCGTTCGGAGCAATACCGGCTTTTTGTGGCTCTTCTCCGATATTGACTTGCACATAACAAGGAAGCCTGCGGTTTTGTTTCGACATTCCTTCTTGAAGAAATTTTGCAATTTTTTCTCTGTCAACAGTTTCTATCACGTCAAAAAGCTGAATCGCTTCTTTCGTTTTATTCGATTGCAAAGGCCCGATGAGATGGAGTTTGAGATCAGGAAATTCTTCGCGCAATTGCGGCCATTTGCTTTCGGCTTCCTGAACACGGTTTTCACCGAAAACACGTTGCCCTGCTTCAAGAAGCGGGTGAATATGGTCAACCCCGAAAGTTTTTGACACAGCAATGAGCTGAACATCATCAACCGCACGTTTTGCATCATGGCATGCTTTGACGATATTCTCTTTGACTTTTTGCCATTGTGCAATAACCGCATCCATAGTCATTTTCCTTTCTTCATCAATTTTAATGAATAAAAGCGCATAGAAATGGTTGACGCTTTCCTTAATCCGTGGTGAAGCACGTATTGAGTTTTTTGACCACATTTTGCAAGAGTATAATTGTAATGGCAACTGAACGCTATAATCCACGCGCGACTGAACAGAAATGGCAGTCAATCTGGGGCGAAAAAGAAGTTTTCAAAACCGATAATGATGACCCGCGTGAGAAATATTATGTGTTGGAAATGTTTCCCTACCCTTCGGGACGCATTCATATGGGGCATGTGCGCAATTATGCGATGGGGGATGTGGTTGCCCGTTATAAACGCGCCCGCGGATTTAATGTCTTGCATCCGATGGGGTGGGATGCTTTCGGTATGCCGGCGGAAAATGCTGCTATGCAACACAAAGTCCACCCGAAAGACTGGACTTACCAGAATATTGCTTCCATGAAAAAGCAGTTGAAGTCCATGGGGCTTTCTCTCGACTGGTCGCGTGAATTTGCAACCTGCGATGTTGAATATTATCATCGCCAGCAGATGCTTTTTCTCGATATGTATGAAAAAGGGCTGGTTGATCGTAAAACATCCAAGGTCAATTGGGATCCGGTCGATCATACAGTGCTTGCCAACGAGCAAGTCATTGACGGGCGCGGCTGGCGTTCCGGCGCGCTGGTTGAACAACGAGAGCTTACGCAGTGGTTTTTCAAAATCACCAAATTCAGTCAGGAACTTCTGGATGGTTTGAACGGTCTTGATGAATGGCCGGAAAAAGTGCGCGTTATGCAACGTAACTGGATTGGCAAGTCCGAAGGTGCGCTGCTGCGCTGGGAAATTGCCAAGGATACACCGATAGCCGGTTTCAGTGAAATCGAGTGTTTTTCAACCCGCCCCGATACGATATTCGGTGCTTCGTTTATTGCTATTGCTGCCGATCATCCGGTTGCACGCAAACTTGCCGAAAAAAATGCGAAACTGAAAGATTTTATCGACGAATGTCACCGCAAAGGAACGTCGACAGCCGAGATTGAAACCGCCGAGAAAAAAGGCTTCGACACCGGCTTGAAAGTCGTTCATCCATTCGACGATAAATGGGAAATACCTGTTTATGTCGCCAATTTCGTTCTGATGGAATATGGAACGGGCGCAGTTTTCGGCTGTCCTGCCCATGATCAGCGCGATCTTGATTTTGCCAATAAATATGAATTGCCGGTACATCCGGTTGTTTTACCTGAAGGTGCCGATCCCGACAGTTTTGTTGTCACGGAAGAAGCTCACACCGAAGACGGCATTATGATCAATTCCGGTTTTCTGGACGGCTTAAAGCCGAAAGCTGCATTTGAAGAAGTTCTCAAACGCTTGTCCAGCCAGATGTTGAACGGTCGCCCGCAAGCCGAGCGCAAAGTTCAATTCCGTCTGCGCGACTGGGGTATTTCTCGGCAACGCTATTGGGGTTGTCCGATCCCGATTATCCATTGTGATGATTGCGGGGATGTACCGGTTCCACGCGCCGATTTACCGGTAAAATTGCCCGATGATGTTACATTCGACAAGCCCGGCAATCCGCTTGACCGCCACCCGACATGGAAATTCGTCAAATGCCCGCGTTGTGGCAAGCCCGCACGGCGGGAAACCGATACGATGGATACTTTTGTTGATTCTTCATGGTATTATGCCCGCTTTACCGCACCATGGGAAAACGAACCGACAAATAAGGACGCGATCAGGAAATGGTTGCCGGTCGACCAATATATTGGTGGTATCGAACACGCGATTTTGCATTTGTTGTATTCGCGCTTTTTCATGCGGGCAATGAAATTGACCGGCCACGTTAATGTTGACGAGCCGTTCAAAGGACTTTTCACACAAGGCATGGTGGTTCACGAAACCTATCATAACAAGGAAGGTTGGGTGGCCCCTGCCGATATCCGGATAGAAGAAAAGGATGGTGTGCGTCGCGCGACACTCCTCTCCGATGGCAGTCCGGTAGAAATCGGTTCAATTGAAAAAATGTCGAAGTCGAAGAAAAATGTCGTCGATCCTGATGATATTATTTCTTCCTATGGTGCTGATACCGCACGGCTTTTCATGTTGTCCGATTCACCGCCCGAACGTGACGTTATCTGGACCGAAGCAGGTGCGGAAGGTGCCCACCGTTTTGTACAACGCGTCTGGCGGTTGATTTCGTCAAGTGCCGAAATATTGACACATGTCAAACCGCAAGCCGGAACAAAGGGTGCAGCACTCGATATTTCCAAAGCGGCACATCGTACACTTGCAAAAGTGGCCGATGATATTGAAAAGCTTGCTTTCAACCGCGCTGTGGCGCGCCTTTATGAACTCGTCAACAAGCTCGCTCCGGAGTTGCAAAATCTGGAACAGGCCGATGACGAAATGAAGGCTGCTTTAAGACAAGCACTGGATTTCTTCATCATCATGATTTCGCCAATGACTCCACATCTTGCGGAAGAATGTCATGCTGCTTTGGGAGAGACAAATCTGGTTGCGCAAATGTCTTGGCCACATTATGATCCTGCTTTAATTGTGGATAACGAGATTACTATCCCTATCCAGATTAACGGGAAAAAGCGTGGTGATTTGACAATTGCCCGCAATGCGGATCAATCTACTATCGAAAAGGCTGTTCTTGCGCTCGATTTTGTGCAATCAAATCTGGCAGGCAAGAAGCCGAAGAAAATTATCGTAGTTCCACAGAGGATCGTCAATGTTGTTGCCTGACCATATTCTGAATAGCATCAGACCCATAACAACTGCTGTACTATTGGGGACAACGCTCGCCATATCGGCCTGCACTGTTCAACCTCTCTATCATGGAGACTCGAACGGGACGGCGCAACTGAATGTTTCACCGTCCATCCGTTCGAAATTGTCTGGCGTTATTATTGACGAGCCAACCGACCGGTTTAACCAGTTGGTTCGTAACCGATTGATTTTCTTGTTGAATGGTGGTGCAGGAGAGCCTTCTGATCCAACCTATCAACTATCGCTTGGCACAAGCTATAGCATCCGGACTGCAGTCCAGATGGATATAGGCGATTCGACCGATCGTACGGGCCGTGCATCTGCCGGTGCTGTTGATGGTCGTTCGGCTTATGTTTTGAAAGATATGAAAAATAAACCGGTTGCCAAACGCACACGGACTGTCAGCGCTTCGTTTGACCGTCCTCGTCAGGAATATGCAAACTTGCAAGCTGAAGAGGATGCCAAGAAACGTGCGGCAGAAGAATTGGCCGAGCAAATCTTCCTGTCTTTGGCTCAGGATATGTCGAAATTGAAATGATTCGTTTTGGTCAGGCGGTTAAATCGCCTGACCAGCTTTTTACTTGATGACGGTTCTGCCAATCAATTGTTCAAATCGCGTCGTAACAATATTTGCTACGATACTATCTCTCTTATTCCGATGGGGACTGTTTTTCCGCTGAGTGGTCCGTGGAATGACTATGCGCTTTATTGAAGAAATATTGCTCGGAATAGAGATTTAAACTTGGTTCGCCATATTTGTTTTGGCCTTTTTGGCTTCTCATCGGGCAAAGTATCAGAGCGAAAAGAATATAGATTGCGGCCGGTACACCCAAAAGCAGGTAAAACATCGGCTCTCCGGTTTTCAAATGGAAAAGTTGTATCGGCAATAATCCGACCAAAAATATCCATATAACGAGACCGAACAGGCCGGTTAAATGATAAAAAATTGAAAAAACCAGCCATAAAATTATAAGTGGTAAAAGAAAAATTATCCCTATGAATGGAAAAATCAGCCATAAGCCATGCCATTCTACGTCGTGAAACCGGCGGATGATGAGCGAGACACTCGGGATATACAAAAAAATACCAAGAGCGGTTATGGGAAAGTTGAGGATTTGACTAAAAACACTGTTAGTGTCAAAAAAAGCGATAAGAAACAAAACAGTAAAAGCGAAAACGTCAAATAACAAAAACAGGCTGAATTCTTTTCGATTTGCCCGTCCGTTGAAAACTGTCATATTTGAAAATGCCGATTTTACAGCTTCCCAAATAACTAGCACCCTTTAATCCCCTCTGTCAGAATGACTTTCTTTCAAGCCTTTGGTCGTTTTAAAACAGCAAAGCCATGGCAAAAAATGGCTAATGCTGTTCTTGATATATTACCCGCTCGTCTTCAAATCATGAACTGCTGCTTTCCAATTAGGGCTGTTATTTTTTTAGCCAATAGTTTGTCCGGTCTTTGCCCAATCTTTCATGAATACATCCAGACCTTTGTCAGTGAGAGGATGTTTTATCAACAATTTCAAAACGGCAGGCGGGATTGTCGCGACATCGGCACCAATAAGAGCAGCTTCCTTGACATGGTTGACTGTGCGGATAGATGCGGCAAGAATTTGGGTTTTAAAGTCGTAATTGTCGAAAATTGTCCGGATTTCACCGATGAGATCCATGCCGTTCAATCCGAGGTCATCAAGCCGTCCGATAAAAGGAGAAACGTAGGTTGCACCGGCTTTGGCTGCAAGCAATGCCTGATTGGCCGAGAAACATAAGGTCATATTGGTTTTCAAGCCCTTCGAAGAAAGTGCTTTACAAGCCTTCAATCCGTCAAATGTCATAGGAAGTTTGATACAGATATTATCGGCAATTTTTGCCAAGATCTGGGCTTGTTTCATCATTCCGTCGAAGTCTGCTGCGGTGACTTCTGCCGATACAGGGCCGTCTATCAGAGCACAAATCTCTTTCGTTACTTCGATAATATCGCGTCCGGATTTCAAGATCAGCGAAGGATTGGTCGTAACACCATCAACAAGGCCAAGATTATTGAGCTCCGAAATTTCTTCAATAATGGCAGTATCAACAAAAAATTTCATATTTAGACTCCAAGTTTTCTGGCCCGATCCGGCATTTGGCAATTGCTATGATTTTGCTGTTATGGTCCATTGTTTTATGCAAAAGCAAGTCCAACATGATACGAACGATGATAAAAAACGAATCAGAGACACCAAAAACCGTTTCAGTGTTGGTACCGATGCCGGCAGAGACCGCGTATAGCTATTCTGTGCCGGACGATATGAATGTCAAAGTCGGTTCGATTGTGCGCGTGCCTTTGGGGCCAAGAGAAGTGGCCGGTCTCGTTACCAATGAGGCAAACAGCAATAACAAAGTGGCGGCAAAAAAATTGCGGCCGATTTCCGAATTGTTCGATTGTCCGCCATTGCCGGCCGATATGATGCGTTTTATCCATTTTGTTTCCGACTATACTCTTTCACCGCCGGGAATGGTTGCACGTATGGCTTTGCGGGTTCCTGCGGCATTTGACCCCGAGCCGGCAATTGCCGGATTGCGCTATTGTGGTGGCAAAGTCGAGAAAATGACTGCTGCACGAAAACGCGTTCTCGAGCTTGCGCAAAATGGCCTCGCCTGGACAAAATCGGGGCTTGCCCATGCCGCCGGAACATCGACAAGCGTTGTCGAAGGATTGAAAAATTCCGGTATATTCGAGGAAATCGAAATGCCGCCCCCTCCGGTTGTGGCGCTCCCTGATCCCGACTATTCAAGCCCGACACTTGAAAAAGCGCAAAAACTTGCCGCCGACACCCTCATAGAGGCCGTTGACGGGGATTGTTTTAAAGTTTTGCTGCTTGACGGTGTTACGGGGTCGGGCAAAACGGAAGTCTATTTTGAAGCTGTTGCGGAAACTCTTAAAAAAGGCAAACAGGTTCTTATTCTTTTGCCGGAAATAGCGTTAACGCAGCAATTTCTTGATCGATTTGAAAGCCGTTTTGGTGCGCCGCCAGCCGAATGGCACTCCGATCTCACCCCCAAACAGCGCGAACGGGTCTGGCGGCAGGTTATTGAAGGGCGGATAAGAGTCGTTGCCGGTGCCCGTTCCGCACTTTTTCTACCTTTCGAAAATCTCGGACTGATTATCGTCGACGAAGAACATGATACTGCCTATAAACAGGAAGACCGTGTTTTTTATAATGCGCGCGATATGGCTGTGGCGCGTGGCTCTTTCGGCGGTTTTCCGGTCATTTTATCTTCTGCCACCCCGTCGGTCGAAAGCAAGGTCAATGCCCTTCAGGGACGCTATCAGGCGGTTCATCTTCCTTCCCGTTTCAGAAAAGCAGCTATGCCGGATTTGCGCGCTATCGATATGCGCAAGAATGCGCCTCCCTCGGGCCGGTTTTTATCGCCGCCGCTTGAACTTGCCATGCGCGAGGTGATCGAGCGCAAAGAACAGGCACTGATATTTCTTAATCGTCGCGGCTATGCACCTTTGACTTTATGCCGCGTTTGCGGACATCGTTTTCAATGTCCGAATTGTTCAAGCTGGTTGGTGGAACACCGCTTTCGTGGGCAACTTATGTGCCACCATTGTGGCTATCACGAACCGATTCCTGAAGCTTGTCCGGAATGCGGCACACTCGATCATCTCGTTGCCTGTGGGCCGGGTGTTGAAAGGATAGCCGAGGAAACATTGAAGCTGTTTCCTGAAGCGCGCATTCTCATATTGTCGACCGACTTGATTGGCGGTGTCAAAAGACTGCGGCTCGAGCTTGAAGCCATTTCAAAAGGCGAGGTCGATATTGTCATCGGAACACAACTCGTTGCCAAAGGCCATCATTTCCCGGGTATTTCACTCGTCGGTGTCGTTGACGCGGATTTGGGGCTTTCCAATGGTGACCCGCGCGCGGCAGAACGCACGTTCCAGTTGTTGTCCCAGGTTACCGGTCGCGCCGGACGAACAGGACTAAAAAGTCAGGGATTGATACAAACCTATCAGCCCGATCATCCGGTCATGCAGGCAATAATCTCGGGCGACAGCGAAGCTTTTTATAAAAGAGAAATTGACGAGCGGGCTCGCCACAATCTCCCGCCTTTCGGGCGTCTGGCCGCCCTTATTGTTTCATCTGAAAGCCGCAGTGACGCCGAAGCGCATGCGCGCGCTTTGCGTCAGGCGGCGCCATCGGCAAATGAAATATCGGTATTGGGGCCGGCCGAAGCGCCATTAGCATTGGTGCGCGGAAGATACCGTTTCAGGCTGCTTCTACAGGGAAGCCGTCGTGCCGATATGCAATCTTTTATTCGTGCAATGATTGCACGAGGGCCAAAAATTCGTGGTACAATACGGGTGCAGGTTGACATTGATCCGCAAAGTTTCATTTAATGTCCGTGCTTCTTGCTAAACGGGGCAAACAGTAACGATGTGGCAGGTGGTCTGTTTGGCATAGATCAATCGTTTCAGAGGTTTGGAATGATGCGTTTTTTATTGATATTGTCGGCGTTACTGCTTTCGATCGGTCCGGTTTTTTCTCAATCTATATCTGATGTCATCGGGCATGATAGCCAGAACAATAAGAAAAGTGCCGATGTTACGGTTTTTGTCTTTGCCTATAGTATGCTCAAAGAATCGGACAAAGTATTTATGCCCATGATTGACGAACCGGCAAATAGTATGATGAAATCGTGTAAAAAGCCGTCGTCCAAAGCCAGACAATGGGTCTATATGAATATTGTCCAGCAATATGATCACATTCTGAAGGAAGTTTATCAACTCGAAAAAGGATTAAGTATTAACGGACAGGCGGAGCCCGGGCCGGTGGCTACCCGCATGATAACCACTCTGAGGCAGCGTCGCGATATGATCGAAACTGCACGTGCGCTTGATCTTTCTGCCGAAGTTGTCGAGGTGCGCATGGAAAACAATGATGCTTTGATGGATAAAGCATTGATCGAGACAGGCGACACGGTAGCCTCGTCGGCCTTTGATACATTCAAGGAAACAAATACCGCAAAGATCAAATCGGTACCTCAGGACATTGAAAAAATATTGCAAGACAATTGTCTGAAAGATCCGACCGGAGAAGAAAATTTTCTTTCAGCTCCGGCACAATAATATTGGAACTCGTTTTCTTTTTAAAAAAAGCGTGCATATAGAACTTATTGCGTTAACGGTTGAAAAAAATTCGGCCTTGAGAGGATTTGAAGGTAGGTAACGATGATTGAACTTTACTTTCCCCAAAGTTGCGGAGAGTGGCTTGCATGGTTCGTAGCGTGGGGTTTTGTTCTGGTAGGTCTGTTCTATTTAATCTGGCCGAAAATTGCGATGCGGATGTTCTGGACTTATCCGCAACAAGAATCAGCTTCACTTCTTGCTGCGGTGCGCGGCAATATGGGCGGGCTACCACTCGGCTTGGGAGTGAGCTATTTATTGTTTGCACAACCTTTTTTAGCGGTTGCACTATTTTTGGCGGTATTTTTTTGCATTGTCGGACGGCTTGTCTCATTTGTAATTGACAAAAGCTTTTCTGGCTTTAATGTCATTGCGCTATTGATCGAAATAGTGTTTGCAATAGCCAGTTTTGTTTATGCTTTCGGTTTTGTAGCTTAAATATTAAAAAAATAAGGCATAGTTTTAAAAAGCAGCCTGTTGCGGTGTTGCGAGTCTCAATTGTGTATGCTAGATGCCTATCAACTTTTAATATTTAAATAGCGGTCACATACCGACAACGGGAAAAGTTATCTGGCATCACCGAGTTGACAGTTTTAAAAGTCAACTCTCTGCTAAGGGGAAAGACAGGATAGAGTGTCAAAGTCGTCTTCGCTTACATCTGCAGTAGCCGAGCGTTATGCTGCGTCACTTTTTGATCTCGCACGAGAAGCCAAATGTGTCGATGCTGTAGAAAAAGAACTATCTTCATGCCTTTCATTGATCGAATCAAATAGCGATTTAAAACGTCTGGTCTTCAGTCCGGTTTTTTCATCGGTTGAACAAGAAAAGGCGGTTGCTTCTCTTTGTAAAGAAGCAGGTATGGATAAAAACACCACCAGTCGTTATGTCGCCAATTTTTTATGTGTCATCGCATCCAATAGACGGCTTTTTATATTGCCGGCCATTGTTTCTGCCTATCATGTTATGGCAGCCAAATTCCGCGGAGAAATATCGGCGGAAGTTGTTTCGGCACAGGAATTGACTTCAGCTCAGGAAAAAGAGTTGAAAGCAACGTTAAAAACCGTAGCAGGTAAGGATGTGAACCTGCATAAAACTGTAAATCCGGATATATTGGGTGGTCTTATCGTCAGACTCGGTTCGCGTCAGATTGATACGTCACTGTCATCGAAATTGTTTTCGCTTAAGCTTGCACTGAAAGAGGTCGGCTGATGGATATTAAACCGTCGGAAATATCTAAAATCCTGAAAAGTCAAATCGAAAATTTCGGTAAAGAAGCCGAAGTTTCCGAAGTTGGTCAGGTTCTGTCTGTGGGTGACGGTATCGCCCGTGTTTATGGCTTGGATAATGTTCAGGCCGGTGAAATGGTCGAATTTCCCGGTGGCGTACGTGGTATGGCGCTTAACCTCGAAAGTGATAATGTCGGTGTTGTTATTTTCGGTTCGGACCGCGACATTTGTGAAGGTGATACGGTCAAGCGTACGAAAACCATCGTTGATGTTCCCGTTGGTCCGGAGCTTCTTGGTCGCGTTGTGGACGCTTTGGGGAATCCGATTGACGGTAAAGGTCCGATCAATGCCAAAGAACGTCGTCGTGTAGATGTCAAGGCTCCAGGAATCATCCCGCGTAAATCGGTTCATGAGCCGATGTCGACTGGTCTTAAGGCAATTGATGCACTTATTCCGATCGGGCGTGGTCAGCGCGAGTTGGTGATCGGTGACCGTCAAACCGGTAAAACCGCAATTTTGCTTGATACTTTTCTTAACCAGAAGCCGGCACATGACGAGAATATCGAAAAAGATAAACTTTATTGTGTCTATGTTGCTGTTGGTCAAAAACGTTCGACTGTTGCCCGTTTTGTGAAGGCACTGGAAGAACGCGGCGCATTGGAATATTCGATCATTGTTGCTGCAACTGCTTCCGAACCTGCACCGATGCAATTTATTGCACCGTTTGCCGGTTGCGCAATCGGTGAATATTTCCGTGACAATGGCATGCATGCTTTGATTGGTTACGACGATTTGTCAAAACAGGCTGTGGCTTATCGCCAGATGTCTTTGTTGTTGCGTCGTCCGCCGGGGCGTGAAGCTTATCCTGGCGACGTTTTCTACTTGCATTCGCGTTTGCTTGAACGTGCAGCCAAGATGAACGATGCTCACGGTGCCGGTTCGCTGACAGCACTTCCTGTTATTGAAACACAGGCAAATGACGTATCAGCCTATATTCCGACCAATGTGATTTCGATTACCGATGGTCAGATTTTCCTTGAAACGAACCTGTTCTATCAAGGTATCCGTCCGGCGGTGAATGTTGGTCTATCGGTTTCGCGTGTTGGTTCTGCAGCGCAAATTAAGGCAATGAAACAGGTCGCCGGTTCGATCAAGGGTGAACTTGCCCAATATCGTGAAATGGCTGCCTTTGCCCAATTCGGCTCTGATCTTGATGCATCGACCCAGCGTTTGCTTAATCGCGGTGCACGGTTGACAGAACTGTTGAAACAACCGCAATTTTCACCTTTGAAGACAGAGGAACAGGTTGTTGTTATCTTTGCCGGTGTAAATGGTTATCTCGACAAAATTGCTGTCAATCAGGTTAGCAAGTTCGAACAAGGATTTCTGGCGCTGATGCGGACCGACCATAAGGATATTCTTGATGGTATCCGCAAAGAACAGAAGTTGTCTGATGAATTGAAGAATAAGCTCACGACTGTTTTGGAAACTTATTCCAAGAACTTTTCTTGATCTGATGATGGGACGGTTTAATGGCTTCGCTAAAAGATCTTAGAGATCGTATCGCCTCCGTTAAGGCGACGCAGAAAATAACCCGTGCGATGCAAATGGTCGCTGCGGCAAAGCTGCGTCGCGCAGAAGAGGCGGCAGAAGCAGCGCGTCCGTATGCACAACGTATGGCCGCGGTGCTTGCCGATCTGGCTTCTCATATCGGTGCAGAAGATGCGCCGAAATTGATGGTAGGCAACGGGAAAGATGATGTGCATCTTCTCGTGGTCTGTACAGCAGAGCGTGGACTGTGTGGCGGCTTTAATTCGCAAATTGCCCGCCATGCAATCGAGCAAATCAAGGCATTGCTCGTTCAGGGCAAGAATGTAAAAATACTCACTGTGGGTAAAAAAGGCTTCGATATTTTGCATCGCGATTATGGCCGTTACATCATCGACCATGTCAGCCTGAGGGAAGCCAAACACCTCAATTATTCGCACGCGAAAAACATTGCGGAAAAAATAATTGAATTGTTTAAAAAAGGCGAATTTGATGTCTGCACATTGTTCTATTCCGAATTTGTGTCAGTCATCAATCAGCAACCGACTTCCCTGCAACTTGTCCCGGCTCCGAAAGAAGACGAGGACGAAAACATACAGGAAAAAGCAGTTGTTCCTGCCGTTTATTCATATGAACCTGACGCTGCAACAATCCTGAATACACTTATCCCACGCAATATTGGTGTACAAATTTTCCGGGCGCTGCTTGAAAATGGAGCCGGAGAAATGGGTGCCAAGATGAGTGCGATGGATAATGCAACGCGTAATGCCGGTGAGATGATCAATAAACTGTCGATCACTTATAACCGTCAACGTCAGGCTCAGATCACGACAGAACTGATTGAAATTATTGCGGGCGCAGAAGCGCTCTAATATGGAAGGTAAGGATCGATGGCAAAAGCGGCGACCCCAAAGACGGCAACCACAAAGGCTGCGGAAAAGAAAGTAACAGCAAAAGCTGCTGCCAAGCCGGCAGCATCTAAAGCTTCAGTCAAAGCGGAAGCTCAAGAGCAATCTGACAATACCAAGAAGGCATCGGCATCTGTTACCCAAACCAAAGGTAATTACAAGCTTGATACAACGAAAGGTGTTGTAGGCCATATAACACAGATTATCGGTGCTGTTGTCGATGTGCAGTTTGATGGACATCTGCCAAAGATTTTGAACGCTTTGGAAACAGAAAATCTCGGACACCGTTTGGTTCTTGAAGTTGCACAGCACCTCGGCGAGAATACAGTTCGCACAATTGCAATGGATACAACCGACGGTCTGGTTCGCGGTCAAGAAGTTGTCGATACAGGTGCTCCTATTTCGGTCCCTGTTGGCGAAGCAACGCTCGGTCGCATCATGAATGTCATCGGCGAGCCTGTTGATGAAGTCGGGCCGATTAAATCCGACAAAATCCGCGCGATCCACCAGCCCGCTCCGGCCTATGTCGACCAATCGACAGAATCGGAAATTCTCGTTACCGGCATCAAGGTGGTTGATCTGCTTGCGCCGTATTCCAAAGGTGGCAAGGTCGGTTTGTTCGGCGGTGCCGGTGTTGGCAAAACAGTGCTGATTATGGAGCTTATCAACAACATCGCCAAGGCACATGGTGGTTATTCGGTTTTTGCCGGCGTTGGCGAACGTACCCGTGAAGGTAATGACCTTTATCACGAAATGATCGAAAGCCACGTGAATGTTGATCCGAAAGAACATAACGGTTCTGCAAAAGGTTCAAAATGTGCTCTGGTTTACGGCCAGATGAACGAATCACCGGGTGCACGCGCCCGTGTTGCACTATCGGGTCTTACGGTTGCTGAAAGCTTCCGTGATGACGGTCAGGATGTTCTGTTTTTCGTAGATAATATTTTCCGCTTTACCCAAGCCGGTTCGGAAGTTTCGGCTCTACTCGGTCGTATTCCTTCGGCCGTGGGCTATCAGCCGACTTTGGCAACCGATATGGGTGCTTTGCAGGAACGTATTACAACCACCAACAAAGGTTCTATTACATCCGTTCAGGCAATTTATGTTCCTGCCGATGACTTGACCGATCCGGCTCCGGCAACATCGTTTGCCCACCTTGATGCAACGACTGTTTTGTCACGTTCCATTGCTGAAAAGGGTATTTATCCGGCTGTGGATCCGCTTGACTCTTCCTCGCGTATGCTTGATCCGCTGGTTGTTGGCGAAGAACATTATAACGTTGCCCGTCAGGTGCAAACAATTCTTCAACGTTATAAGTCTTTGCAGGATATTATCGCCATTCTCGGTATGGACGAGCTTTCGGAAGAAGATAAACTTGTTGTCGCTCGCGCCCGCAAGATCGAACGTTTCCTGTCGCAGCCTTTCCATGTTGCGGAAGTTTTCACGGGTTCTCCGGGAAAACTGGTTGCTTTGGAAGATACAATCAAAGGCTTCAAAGGGCTTTGCGCCGGTGAATACGACTATTTGCCAGAATCAGCCTTCTATATGGTTGGCTCGATCGAGGAAGCTGTTGAAAAAGCACAGCGTCTTGCTGAACAAGTCTCGTAATTAAAAGGGTTCTGTCGCCTTTTATAGTGGCGACAGAGCCATTTGCAGTGGCTTGCCCATTGGGGAAAAATCTATTTTTGCACTGCAAAGAGTTTGAAATCTTCAGGTCTTTTTAGACTATTGCAGATTTTACTGATTGTCTTTAAGGTAAGGTGACGAAAGATATGGCTAAATCATTTTTATTTGAGCTGGTTTCTCCAGAACAATTGCTACTTTCGGAAAAAGCAACAGAAGTTGTCTTGCCGGGAAGTGAAGGCTATATGACCGTTCTTCCTGATCACTCTCCCGTTATGACCGCAATAACCCCCGGAATTATCACAGTAAAATCGGCAACCGGCCAAATGTCATTTGTTGTTTATGGCGGTTTTGCCGATATTAATCGCCAAGGTTGTTCTTTATTAGCTGAATCAGCCGTTTCTGTAGAAAAATTCGAAGAAAGCGATCTGGAGCGTCGTATTAATGAAGCGCGCGAGGTCTTTGAAGGCGCCGAGAATGATGAAGCACGCAACAAGGCGGAAGATTTCCTTCATCAATTGACATCTATACAGAACGTCATCCCCACAATTTGATTATTGGCTTTTCTTTATTCGTGTCTGTCTTTTCCTTTTTGCTTTTTTCAGGCGATATTGAAAAGGTTCAGGATTTTTAAGGGTGTTTTAGCATAACGCACTTTAATCAAAGTCGATGCGCTATAGAATTTAATAATCCAAAGAGTAGACGGGCCGAAGGCTCTTCATTGGTCAAATAAGAAACCGGCTTCACACCGTCAATTTTCAATATTCTGTGCCACTTGGAAAACAGATATTCCTTATTGAATAAATTGTAACGACAGAACTGTTTCTGTCGTCTTGAAATTTATTCGGTTTTACATAATTTTTTGAGTTTGTTTTCTGGTCCTATCGCTCGGATATAAATAGAAAATTTCTTATTTATACAGCTTATATAGTAACGTACAAAAAATTTGTTTGAGAGATAAATTTTTTCGTCTTTATAAAAATGATTATAGTCCGGTTTTGTTCGAAAATTTGATTATTTAAAACAGGAAATAATATTGCATTTCAAATAATAGCGAGACTGGTATTTCCACAAAAGGTGCGATGAATTTCCCGCAATTAATATTTTCTCGTGAAACGTCGGCAATCAAACATCCCAAACGATAATGCTTGCCAAAAATTCCGGCTATTTCACACACGGATTTGAGACGAGAAATATTCAACGAATTCGAACAGGCAAATTCTGTCACCAATATTTGTCGGCTCCTTGGTTATGATTGCCTCATAAACGTCACAATCATTGATTGAAGAGGTAAGAAACGGTTTCATGAATTTCTCAAGCTGAAAAACATCCGGATTGATAAGGCTTCCCGCCAAAGAAAATCCGGCCAAAAAAATCTGGATGGCTATAACCAAGTGTTTGTTGAAATTGGTAACCGGTTCAACCCTTTGTGAGAAATAAGGAAGTGAATTGCGCATAAATTCGCGGGCTTATATATGTCGCATCATAATTATTAGCATACTACATAAATTCTCTGGACGAGTTCATGAAAAACGCCACTCAATCAGTGCTGTTTATCGATTTGTTATTCAAGGTTAGCCGTAAACTGAGAAATTTGCTGGACGCGCGCATTCGCCAGCACGGTTTGACCTTGGCCCGCGCACTCACCTTGTCGGCCCTGAAAGATCAGGACGATTTTTTCCAGAAAAATTTGGCTGAAGAATTAGGCATTGAACATGCAACTTTGGTCAGGCTTATCGATGCACTGGAAGAACAGGGTCTGGTTATACGAAATGTTGCGGAAGATGACCGGCGAGCCAAACGCGTTACTTTAACGCCGGAGGGGAGAAAAATAGTCGAGGAAATAGAAACTTATGCCGCACATCTCAGTCACGAGGTGATGTCCGGCATTGACGGCAAAAATGTCACAAATGCTATGGGTGTTCTCGAACATATTGCCGATGCGGTGGAAAGAGAGGGCCGCTCATGAGCGCAGGCGTTCTCCCACTGCCCGATGATGAACGGGAACCACCTTTTCCAAATCCGGGAAAAATATTTGCCGGTCCCATCCATCGCTGTCTGCTTTATATTTTTGCGGCCAGTCTTTTACAATGGGTCTATGGCCTCGGGGCCAATATGGTCCAATCCAATATTACCCAACTCACGGGTTTTTTCCATGCAACTGTCGAGGAAACGACATGGCTTGTCGGTGCTTATATGGCGCCCAATGTCAGCCTGTCTATTTTCCTTATCAAGATAAGAAACCAATATGGTTTGAGACTTTTTGCCGAACTGTCGATTATCGGCTTTTTGTTGACATGTATATTGCATTTGTTTGTCACAAGCTTGCAATCGGCAATTATTATCCGGTTTTTCGCAGGCATTGCGGCCGCACCCATGTCGTCACTTGCTTTTTTCTATATGATTGAAGCATTCGCACCCGCCAAAAAGCGCACTGTGGGTTTAAGTCTCAACTTGATGAACATTGCTCTTGCTGTTCCTTTATCAAGGCTGGTTTCGCCCGCATTGATCGATCATGCCGGCTTTCACGCATTGTTTGCATTGGAAATGGGACTCGCACTTATCGGCTTTGCTTGCATTTTCTATTTGCCTTTAACGCCGATCAAACGGGCAAAAGTTATCGAGAAGTTGGACTATGTGAGCTACGGTCTTATCGCTGTCGGTCTTGGAATTAATGCGGCAATTATGCCGGTTGGACGATTATATTGGTGGCGCGAGGTATCGTGGATGGGATGGTGGCTCGCTATTGCGGTTTTCTGCCTTATGGTTGCGTCAGTCATAGAAGTGAACCGGAAAAATCCGTTGATTGATTTGCGCTGGCTATTCAGCAAAGAAATGCTTCACATCGCAATCGTTCTTCTGATGTTCAGAATTTTGCTTTCGGAACAAGCAACATTGGCTTCCAATTTTTTCAATTTGTTCGGTCTGCTCAACCGTGAAATGGAAGTTATGCATGCAGGCGTGGTTGTTGGAACGGTTCTCGGGGGCCTTTCATGTGCTATATTTTTCAAGCCTGGCCGCGAGGATTTGTTCCACGTCATTGCGCTTATCCTGCTTGCTGGCGGGTCCTTCATAGATAGTCATGCAACCAATCTCACAAGACCCGATCAGATGATATTAAGTCAATCAATGATTGGCGTTGGCTATGCGTTGTTTTTGCCTCCTTCCATGTCGAAGGGGCTGGCAACCGCTATTGCCAGAGGACCGAACTATATTCTGAGCTTTATTGCAGTCTTTCTGTTTACACAAAATACGGGCGGACTGATGAGCTCGGCGTTTTTCGGCAGTTTGCAAATTGTATTTGAAAAATATCATTCAAATATCCTCACCCAGCAAATTGTGATGAGCAATCCGATTGTAGCAAATGGTGTCAATCAGCTCTCGGATGCCTACGCCCACGTGATCAGCGATCCGGTATTGCGACATAGCGAGGGGCTTGCGGAATTAGCAAAACGGTCGACACTCGAGGCCAATGTTCTGGCTTATAACGATGTGTTCCGCCTTTATTCATGTATCGCTCTTATTGTTCTGGTGATGTTGCTCATCAGAATGGCTTTACGTGGATATAAAAATTTTCGTGACAAACAAGTCCAGTTATCGACACAAACAGCCTGAAAAACAGGCGTTAAAATGCGGATGAAAGAGAATGATAAGGTTTTTACGTTCAAAAGCAACGGCTGTTTCCATTATCGCCGGTATTTGCGGGATATTATTGATATTATGGGCGTGGCAACTGCCTCCTTTTATCAGCAGTATCGAAACCACAGATAATGCTTATGTTAAAGGCTTTGTGACGATGATCAGCCCGCAAGTGGCGGGGAATATTTCGAGCGTAAAGATTAAAGATTACGAGCGCGTCAAAGAAGGTGAGCTTCTTATCGAAATAGAAGATCGCATTTTCAAGCAAAGGGTGGAACAGGCCGTAGCCACACTGGATTCAAAAAAGGCTGCATTGGCGAGTTCCTACCAACAGGAAGAATCAGCGAAAGCAGATATTCGCTCCGCTGAGGCTGCTTTTACCAAGGCGGAGCTTAACTGGAAACGTGTTGAACCATTAACGCAACGCGGCGTGTCATCGCAGAGCAGTGAAGATTCTGCCCGCGCCGATCGCGATCAAAAAAGTGCGGAACTGGAAGTCAAAACACAGGCATTAAAGAAAATTCTTGTTGATCGGGAAGGCTTGAAGGCCGATGTTGAAAGTGCCGAAGCAGCGGTTGAACTTGCAAAAATAGATCTTGATCATACCAAAATTTATTCCCCACGCGACGGGCGTGTCGGTGAAGTCGGTGCAAAACTTGGCCAATATGTAACGGCTGGAACACAGCTTCTGGCAGTGGTGCCCGACGATGTCTGGATTGTCGCCAATTATAAAGAAACGCAATGTGCCAATATGAAAGCCGGACAACCAGTGGAATTTTCTGTTGACGCGTTGGATGGATATAAGCTCAAAGGACATGTTGCCCGCTTTTCGCCAGCCGCCGGTTCGGAATTTGCTGTTTTGAAGCCCGACAACGCAACCGGAAATTTCACCAAAGTTGCCCAGCGTATTCCGGTCCGTATTGAGATAGACCCTGACCAGAAATATGTTGATCGATTAATACCCGGTATGTCGGTCATTCCTCATGTTGATACATCGGTAAATCCGGAAAAATTACAAAATTAAATTTTTGCTTGAACTGCTTTGAACCGTTTTATAGCCAAGCAGTTTTAGAAAATTTAAAAAATACTATGAAACCGCGTTCGATTGCGTTAATCCCTATTCCGGCTCTTTGCTTTCGGCTTGACAGTTGGTATTGTAAATTTAGAAAAATAACATAGGGGACATACACTCAATGGATTATTTTTTTCAGCAACTAATAAACGGAGTTGCTTTGGGGGCTATCTATGGGCTTATCGCTATTGGCTACACTATGGTCTATGGCATATTGGGCATGATCAATTTTGCCCATGGTGATGTGTTCATGATCGGTGCCTTCATTGCGATGATCGTTTTTATGATGCTGCTGACATTGCCTGCGGCCGTGCCCATTGCACTGGCACTTCTCATAATGCTCATTGTTTCAATGGTTTTTACATCAGTTTGGGCGTGGGTCATCGAACGGGTTGCCTATCGGCCATTGCGCGGCTCCTTCCGTCTTGCTCCATTGATCACAGCAATCGGGATGTCGTTTGTTTTGCGCAATTTCGTTCAGGTCGAGCAGGGGCCGCGTAACAAGCCTATTCCGGAAATGATCAGTGGTGGTTTTGTCATTCCGGGAACCGACGTTTTTGTTTTGAACAAGCAACTTCTGGTCGTCGTGGTTACGGCCGTTCTGCTTTTTATCTTTTCTCACATTGTCAGCAAAACACCGCTCGGGCGCGCCCAACGCGCCGTCGAACAGGACGGCAAAATGGCGGCTCTTTTGGGAATCAATGTGGACCGGATTATTTCGGTGACCTTCATTATGGGGGCAGCGCTTGCCGCAATAGCCGGAACACTTTACCTGATGAATTATGGACAAATTCATTTTGCCGATGGTTTTATTCCTGGAATCAAAGCTTTTACCGCCGCCGTTCTCGGGGGAATCGGGTCGTTGCCCGGTGCAGTTCTCGGTGGTCTTCTTATCGGCTTGACAGAAGCTTTGTGGCAAACCTATTTTCCGCCGGAATATAAAGACGTTGCAGTCTTTCTCATTCTTGCAATTGTTCTCGTATTTATGCCATCCGGTATTCTTGGACGGCCAGAAGTTGAAAAGGTTTAGACGGCGGCCATGAACCAGATAACATCTTTGCCAAATGCCGGAAGAATCGACTTTAAACGCGCTTGTCGCGAAGGCATAGTAACAGCTTTTATCGCATTTTTGCTGTTTGCCTTTATCGTGGGTTTTAGGGCTGATCTCAATTTGCGAAACGAGATGACACTGACACCGCAAATCGGTTATCTTCTTAATTATGTGATTATTGCTGGCGTCGGGCGTTTTACGTGGTGCCTTTTTGGCGGTGGTGCAAAGGGAGCAGTTTTTGCACTTGTTCCTTCTGTCATATTGTTCATCGCCTATCGGGCATGGCTTTATTATGAAGATGCTTCTGCCCAATCCACTTATAATTTGTCTGCACAAGCCCATCAGCTTTTCATTGCCGGAATTGTCGTCGTCGCTTTTGTGCTGCTTGCCATTGTTTTTCTCTATGCCAAAGGTATTCAACAGGCAATTCGGATAACGGTCAGGGAAGTCACGCCGGGGTTCCAGAAATATGCTCCGGGATGTATTTTGGCGCTGTTGCTTGTATATCCGTTTTTTGTCACGACTTTTCTGGTTGATAATCTCGCCCAATCGCAAAAGTGGATCGACAATTATGCAATCCAGATATTGATTTATATCATGCTTGCCTGGGGGCTCAATATTGTGGTTGGCCTTGCCGGCTTGCTTGATTTGGGATATGTCGCTTTTTATGCCGTGGGAGCCTATACGGTTGCTCTTCTCGGCAATCATTTCGGCTTTTCATTCTGGCTGTGCTTGCCTTTGGCCGGTATTTTTGCAGCGCTCTGGGGAATGATGCTGGGATTTCCGGTGTTAAGATTGCGTGGTGATTATCTTGCCATTGTTACTTTGGCTTTTGGAGAAATTATCCGCACAATTTTGCAGAACTGGACGCCGGTTACTGGCGGCGCTGCTGGTCTGTCGGTCCAAAAGGCAACATTCTTCGGCGTTCCCTTCACAAGGGGCGAAGGCGGATTTGCCGCACTTTTCGGATTAAATTTTCAGGCTGCCCATTATAAGATATTCCTCTATTATGTCATTCTTGTCATGGTGGTGATTACCGCCTGGGTTGTGATGAGGCTGCGTCGGCTACCAATCGGGCGGGCATGGGAAGCTTTGCGTGAAGATGAAATTGCCTGCCGCTCGCTTGGAATCAACACAGTAACAACAAAATTGACGGCCTTTTCCATTGGCGCAATGTTTGGCGGTTTTGCCGGAGCATTTTTTGCAGCAAGACAAGGGCGGGCCGATTACACAAGTTTCATTTTCGACGAATCGGCAATTATTCTGGCAATCGTTGTTTTGGGGGGTATGGGCTCACTTGGTGGAATTGCTGTGGCTGCTGCGGTCATGATTGGCGGTACCGAGTTATTGCGCGATGTTCCGGCCTTGCAAATGATATTCGGTCCTGATTTTGACCCGCCACAATATCGGATGCTCTGGTTCGGTCTGGCGATGGTGTTCGTCATGGTCTGGAAACCGCGCGGCTTTGTCGGTAAACGGGAACCGAGTGCATTCCTGAAAGTGAAGAAAGCTGTTTCGGGTGATTTTACAAAAGAAGGAAACGGCTAATGGCTGACGATAATACCCTTCTCCAAATCGAGCACCTCAGGATGCAATTTGGTGGTCTCGTTGCCGTTGATGATTTGAGTTTCAATGTCGAGCGGGGCAAGATAACGGCTTTGATCGGGCCGAATGGTGCAGGTAAAACAACTGTTTTTAACTGTATTACCGGCTTTTATCGGCCGACTGGCGGGATGTTGTCTCTCCATACGAGTGAAGGTAAAACTTTTCTATTGGAGCGGCTTGCCGATTATGAAATTACCAAAAAAGCGAAAGTCGCCCGCACCTTCCAGAATATTCGCTTGTTTACCGGATTGACGGTTCTGGAAAATCTGCTTGTTGCACAGCATAATGAGTTGATGCGCGCTTCCGGCATGACCGTGCTTGGTCTGTTCGGTTTTCCTTCATATAAGCGAGCAGCCAAAGAGGCGATCAAAAAAGCCGAGCTTTGGCTTGAAAAAATAAATCTTGTCAATCGCGCCGATGATCCTGCGGGAGATCTCCCTTATGGTGATCAGCGACGTCTTGAAATTGCACGTGCAATGTGCACCGATCCGCAACTTTTATGTCTTGATGAACCGGCGGCCGGTCTTAACCCTAAAGAATCGCTTGAACTGAACGATCTTCTTTTGGATATCAGGGATGTCGAACATACATCCGTATTGCTGATCGAACATGATATGTCGGTGGTGATGGAAATCTCCGATCATGTTGTAGTTCTCGAATATGGGTCGAAAATTGCCGATGGTACGCCGGAGGTTGTCAAAAACGATCCGAAAGTGATTGCTGCTTATCTTGGTGTTGACGAGGATGAAGAGGCATCTCCTGAAACAGCAGTTGAGGATGTCGCGGCTTCTGTTGAAATATCGGAAACGGAAATCATTACTGCCGACTTGAAAGAACAAGAGGAAAAGCGTTCATGAGTAACGATGCACCAGCACTTCTTAAAGTCGAAAATATTGAAACTTATTACGGTGCTATTCAAGCTCTACGGGGCGTCAGTGTTGAAGTCCGGCAAGGCGAGATTGTTACACTCATCGGGGCCAATGGTGCCGGTAAGTCAACTTTGATGATGACGATATTCGGCAAACCGCGTGTACGGTCAGGTCGTATTTTGTTCGATGGTCATGACATTACCTATATGGAAACGCATGAAATTGCGAGATTGCGTATTGCGCAGTCACCGGAAGGGCGGCGCATTTTTCCGCGCATGACCGTGCTTGAAAACCTGCAAATGGGTGCAAGTATCGACAACCTCAAATATTTTGATGAGGATGTCGAGAAGATGTTTGCATTATTTCCACGCTTGAAAGAACGCTTGCAGCAGCGCGGCGGAACATTGTCCGGTGGCGAGCAGCAGATGCTGGCAATTGCGCGTGCGCTTATGTCGCGTCCGAGACTATTATTGCTTGATGAACCCTCATTGGGGCTGGCACCGCTCATTGTTAAACAGATATTCGATGCGATCAAAGTATTAAACAAGGAAACCGGTCTTACTGTTTTTCTGGTCGAACAGAATGCTTTCGGGGCGTTAAAACTCGCCCATCGCGGTTATGTTCTTGTGAATGGTGTTGTTACAATGAGCGGAACCGGTGCAGAACTTTTATCGAATCCGAAAGTCAGGGCAGCCTATCTTGAAGGTGGTCGACATTAATCAGGATATTCAAAATCACCATTGGTGTTTGAAGCTTTAGGGAGAAAAAATGCAAGGTATCCTTTATCAAGAGTCTTCACTTTTTGTCTTTGTACTGGTGACTATTATTCTTGGTGGCTGGGCAGCGTGGATGACGGGGCGCGCTTGTGCTCTGACCTGGCATGGGTTGAAAGTGGCGCTGATTTCAATGGTTCCGCTCGCCGCAGCTATCCGCTTCATCCATTATATCCCGCCCTTCAACGGCACTTTGTTATCGCTTCATTATTATCTTGTCGATCTTGTTGTCTTGCTGATTTTTGCAGGTCTGGGTTTTCAATTTACGCGGACAAACCAGATGGTTCGCCAATATAGTTGGCTTTACAAGAAATCGTCGCCTTTTACCTGGCACAAGAAATAAGCTTTTCTTTGATGTTGTCTGGAAAAATTACTTTGGATGTTTTACAACTTATGAAGAAAAAAGAGGAGAACTGAAATGAAGAAAGCATTATTGGCAACCGTTGCAGCAATTGCTTTTGGCACGTTCATGAATAGTGCTTGGGCAGATATCAAAATCGGTGTTGCAATTCCTGCTACGGGACCGAGCGCGGCGATTGGTGCACAAATTCAGCATGGCGCCGAAATGGCCGTTAAAAATATCAATGACAAGGGAGGCATCAAAGGGGAAAAGCTCGTTATCGAGATTGTCGACGATGCATCGGACCCCAAACAGGCCGTTTCGGGTGCCAACAAGCTTGCTGGCGATGGTGTGCAATTTGTCGTAGCCCATTATAATTCGGGTGCAGCGCTTCCGGCAGCAACTGTTTATGATGAAAATGGCATGCTGGCAATTTCAGCCGGTGTTACCAATCCGAAATTGACGGAATCGGGCTATCCGATGCAGTTTCGTGTTTGCGGACGTGATGACCAGCAAGGGTCATTTGCCGCTGAATTCATAAAAAAGCATGTTCCTGATCCGAAGGTCATGATTATTCACGACAAAACCGCTTATGGAATTGGTATTGCCGAAGAAGTCAAAAAAACACTGAACAAGCTTGGCGTGACCGAATTGAGCTTTGACGGTGTCAATGTCGAGGATAAGGATTTTTCGGCCATTATTGCAAAAATGAAGCAGAGTGGCGCAAATGTTGTCTATTTTGGCGGGCTTTATACGCCGGCCGGATTGATGTTGCGCCAAATGGCGGAACAGAAGGTCAAACCTGTCTATATCGGTGGTGATGCCTTTGCCAGCAATGAGCTTGCCGCAACGGCGCAAGATGCAGTTGTTGGTGTTATGAATACGTTTAACGCCGATCCTCGTGGCAATAAGGACAATGAGGAATTGGTAAAATCTTTCCGGGCGAACGGATTTGAACCGGAAGCATTCACACTTTATTCCTATGCGGTTGTGCAGCTTATGGCCGAAGGTATTACTGCCGAAGGGCAAAACCCGCAAAAAGTGGCGCAATACCTGAAAACTAAAGGGCCTTTCAAAACAGTGCTCGGACCTTTGGATTTCACCGAGAAAGGCGATCCGAAGGAAGGTGGTTTTGTTATGAACCGTTGGTATAAGGCTCCGGACGGAAGCTATAATTATTCCGAGGTCAAGGATTGAAAAATAAAGTCGGAAAAGAACTAAAGTAAGCTAAAAGAGCTGAAAACGACTGGAAGATAAAAAAAGCGCGTTTAACGCGCTTTTTTATTTGCTTATCTTTTTCTTTATCAGGTCAGATATGACCAAGCGGACCTTTTGGATGTGATGTTCATTTTAAAAAATTTGTTTCTCAACTCTTAGTGAGACAAACTTTATTCGAACACAAATGCAATCTTGTTTTTATCGTTCCGATTATTTGCGACGGAGGAGAAAATAAGCTGCAACTCCCAAGACACCGACAACCGCTAGAGCAGTTTTGGGATAATTTTTGGTTTGCTTGGTAATATAGTGGGCTTGTTCACCGACAACATCGAGCGCTTGGCGACCTTTATCCTTTATTGTTTCGGCGATTTCGCCTGTATTGCTCATGAAACCGTCGCCTTTGGTCAGTGAATGGGTGAGCGATTGGAGCTCGGCTTTAAGATCCTGAATACGTTTTTCGACTTTTTCTTTCGTGTCACTGCCGTTAAGAACATTAAACATTGTTTTTCCCTTGCGCTGAAGCCCCGTATAAATCGAACACAAGGCTGTAACTACTATCTATTACAATAGATAATGCGTAAAAAAGTTCCTTCCAGTGGAAATGAAAAACCTCGGGCCGTAATTTTTTCTCGAAAACGCTATATTCAAATCGGGAAATTTTCTAAAACCGGAAAGATGCAATGAAAAACATAAAAAGCACGGGACGGTTTTAATTCATCACTGACCTCACGTAATTTCTGAAAAACGACATTCCGATAATCGTAAAAGTGAAAATCTTTTTCAAATTTCCGATTGGGAAAATGGGTTTAAAACAGTTATAACAAAACGATATGATTATGATGATCAGGCAATAAAAGAGACATCATCCGAAAATGAACACGCACGAATATTTTTCCAAACCTTTTCCGCGTCGCAAATCTGTTGCTGTCAATGTTGGTGGCGTTATGGTGGGAGGCGATAATCCTATTGTCGTGCAATCAATGACCAATACGGATACAGCCGATGTGGATGCAACCGTGGCTCAGGTCGCAGCACTCGCCAAGGCAGGTTCGGAACTTGTACGCATTACTGTCGATAGGGATGAATCGGCAGCCGCTGTACCAAGAATTAGAGAACGGCTGGACAATCTTGGTATAGGAGTTCCGCTCATCGGTGACTTTCATTATATCGGTCACAAATTACTCGCCGAATTTCCTGATTGTGCAAAGGCCTTGGCAAAATATCGCATCAATCCCGGAAATGTCGGTTTTCGTGAAAAACGTGACAAACAATTCAGTGAAATAATCGAATTTGCAATTCAATATGATAAACCGGTTCGTATCGGCGTGAACTGGGGTTCGCTCGATCAGGAATTGCTGACACGGCTGATGGATGAGAATGCTGCAAAAGGCGGGCCACTCTCGACCGACGAGGTCATGCATGAAGCGGTGGTGCAGTCTGCACTTATTTCTGCGCATCTTGCAGAAGAAATCGGCCTTGGGAAGGATAAAATTATCCTGTCGGCAAAGGTCAGTCAGGTACAGGACCTTGTCGCTGTCTATACCATGTTGGCCAAGCGCTGCGATTATGCTTTGCATCTGGGGCTTACCGAAGCAGGTATGGGAACCAAAGGTGTTGTCGCCTCTTCGGCAGCTCTGGGCATTTTATTGGAACAGGGAATTGGCGATACCATACGTATTTCTTTGACACCTGAACCGGGCGGCGATCGCCGGCGTGAAGTGCAGGTTGCACAAGAGCTTTTGCAGGTTATGGGATTCAGACAATTTATACCCACTGTTGCCGCTTGCCCCGGCTGTGGACGCACCACTTCGACAGTATTTCAGGAACTCGCACAGAAAATTCAGGGTGATATCCGCAAAAATATGCCGGTCTGGCGGAAAAAATATCCCGGTGTCGAAACACTCAATGTGGCCGTCATGGGATGTATCGTCAACGGACCCGGGGAATCGAAACATGCCAATATCGGTATTTCACTTCCCGGTACCGGAGAAATGCCGGCTGCCCCCGTTTTCATTGATGGTAAAAAGGTCAAGACACTGCGCGGGGCAAATATTGCGGCTGAATTCGAGCAGATGGTAGCCGAATATATCGAAGAGCGTTTCAAATAGAGTTGTGATCGTCAATTTAAAAACCATGAAGTGGACATTTGAAAAGAGTGTCCAACTTTGATTTGCGCGTTTTTCTCTGAGATTTTCAAATAGCAAAAAGGTGCATTTGCTTTTTTCGTCATCAAAAACGATGAAAAGCCCGGTTCACTTATTGCAGAATTAAAAGAGCTTGAACGCGTTTAAAAATCCAAAATGTTAAAAGCTTTGTTGGAAAACTAAAAATGTGCTTCGCCCGATAAAGCCAGAAACCGGACAGTTAAGGATGGCAGATCGCGGAAGAGCTGGAACGGTTGACTTTTAAGCGGAAGTGATTGTTTTTGAATGCGTTGCCTATCGGGCGCTCTTCAATCAAGTAGAATCAGGAAAAGTAGCAGCCAAATTGATAGCCATCTTTGTTTGACAAGAGCTGCTATAAATTTGGTGAAAGCTTCTATAAAGACATGTCGGAGGGGGAGTTTTCTCCATCAATCAGGATTTTTCCGCTGCTTATGTCTTTTATCCAGGAAATAAAGTTCTGTTGTTCATCTTTTGGCAAACGGAGTGTCACTTCACATCCGGAATCGTCAAAATGCCGGTTATCAATCTGTGCAAGAAAATTTTGAATCTCGTTTTCGACAATTGGTAAGAGATTGAAAGGGCAGTGAAAAGTCAAAATTTGCCAGTCCACAAGTTCGACAAGTTCGGCCTTTTGGAGTGCTCTTGACGCACCGCCCCCATAGGCACGAACCAGCCCACCGGTGCCGAGTTTAACCCCTCCGAACCAACGTGTGACAATGACAAGAACGCAATCGCAGTTTCTGCCTTCAATGGCATTGAGGATTGGTTTACCGGCAGTTCCTGTCGGTTCACCATCATCATTGAAGCGGTAATTTGAATGGAATTTCCATGCATAGCAATGATGTGTCGCCTCTTCTTTGCGGATTGTTTCAATAATCTCTTCGGCTTCGGCTATGGAATTAATCGGAAAAGCACGCGTTAAAAAACGGCTTTTTTTAATTTCTTCCATAAGCTCTGTTGCAGAAGCAAGAGTAAAGGCCATGAGTATTTTCCGACGTCTTCTTTTAAATGTTTTTGGCTTTGCTAATGATAAGTTCTTGAAGGGGCGAAAGAAAGCAATGTTAAACGAAAATGCCAACCATCATTACCAAAGCAATTATCTTGTGAAAAGAGCAAGCGCCCTAAACCAAGAGTGGCTTCTTCATGAACATAAAAAACATTATCCTAAAAAAGCTTTATTTATTTTGCGAAACAAACGCCAAGACATCTTTCTTTATCGCAAAAAACAATCACTTGGCTTTAACGAAAGTTGAATGCGTCGCTTTTTCTGTTTGTAAACGCATGACATTCACCGCGAATGGCCTATGAATGCATAAAGTTTTTTCGCTGTTTCAGTTTTTGTTGTTCAGTTTTTTCTTTCTATAATAAATCTTGCTGTCGCCTTTAGAATATCGGCCTTGTTGCCAAATGGTTCGAGTAAGTCATCAGCCTGTTTCATCAGCCCTTCCAGTTGGTGCTTGGCCCATTCGACACCATGGAGGGCAACCAAAGTTGCTTTATTGGCGGCTATGTCTTTACCGGCAGTTTTGCCGAGCGCTTTGGTATCGGACGTCACGTCAAGGACATCATCGGCAAGCTGGAAAGCAAGGCCGATTGCCGCGCCGAATTCGGAAAGTCTTTCGCGGTCTTCGCGGGTAGCGTTGGAAAGAATAGCACCGGCTTCACAGGCATAGCGGATAAGTGCGCCGGTTTTCATCGCTTCCAATGTGATAATGCCGCTTTCGTCAGGTTTTTTTGTTTCTGCTTCGAGGTCCAACACCTGCCCGCCTACCATGCCGCCAAGACCGGCACTGCGGGCAAGACCATTTATCAGTTTGAGCCGGATTTTTGCATCAAGTTCAAGTTTGTCATCGGAGAGAAAATCAAAAGCAATTGTCAATAATGCGTCGCCGGCGAGAATGGCCGTCGCTTCGTCGAACGCTTTATGGACAGTGGGTTTGCCGCGCCGCAAATCATCATTATCCATGGCCGGTAAATCGTCATGTATCAATGAATAGCAATGGATTGCTTCAAGAGCAGCGCCAACACATTGTGCCGCTTCGATATTGGCATCAAAAAGTCGGGCAGTCTCGATAACAAGAAAAGGCCGCAATCTCTTGCCACCATTCAAAACACCATGACGCATTGCAGCAAGAAGGCGGGACGGGCGGGAAATTTCTCCCGTCTCGATATGGCTGGAGAGTTTTGCATCCAGCATTTCACCAATCTGGCGGGCATTTTTTGCAAGTAAATTGGTAAAATCTTCCATTGAGAATTCCTTTAATCTTTGCAAGATGGACATGAAACATTCCAACCTTGCCGTCAACACTTATGAGTTAGACAATAAAGATATAAAAAAGAGATAAATTGCGAGACGATTATAAACGGGGAATGAAGATTGAACGAGGCTTAATTGTTTGCTGAAGACAGGAAATCGCTAGACCGATCTGGTAAAGGGCCTTCGAAAAGACTTCGCTTGATGTTCTACGCGTTGGCAATTTTGCTGTCTTTCCCGTTTTTGCTGATGCTTCTTTATAATCTGCCATTTATCCATCCGGTTTCGACCTTGATGCTGCGTGATCAGATTACTTTAACTCCTTATGAACGGGAGTGGCGCAGTATTGACGATATTTCTCCTCATCTCGTTTATGCAGTTGTCATGTCGGAAGATGGTCAATTTTGTTCCCATAGCGGTGTTGATTGGAAAGAGATGAGAACTGTTATTTCTCGCGACGGTGGTCCAAACAGAGGTGCGTCGACAATTACGATGCAAATGGTGAAAAACCTGTTTTTATGGCATGACCGGTCTTACTTGAGAAAAGGTCTTGAAATTCCTTATGCGACGGTCGCCGATGCTGTTTTGTCCAAACGACGTATTATGGAAATTTATCTCAATATTGCCGAATGGGGGCCCGGAATCTACGGAGCGGAAGCTGCTTCACAACATTTTTTCAAACGTTCGGCAAAAAATCTCAATCCAAGGCAAGCAGCCTATCTCGCAGTCACTTTACCCAATCCGAAATTGCGTAATCCTTCCCGTCCATCCGTGAATTTGACGAGGCTTGAACGTCTGATAGAAAAACGCGTACGTCAATCGTCTGCTTATACCCAATGTTTGCGAGAAACAGGTTCAGAGCAGTAATGAAATTGAGTCGGTTTTGATCGGTTGGACAATTTCGCAATAACAGCAAAAACATGCCGGCAGTTTTGGAAGATTTTAAGCAAAAAGGTGATTTTAAAATTTTTCCGCTTATAATAGGCACAATATCGACCTATTTCATAAAAAATGCTGATTTCAGTCTGGTCAAAGTCTGATAATCAGTGTATAGGCTCGCCAAACCTTCTATAATTTTTGTCTGCCGATATAGCTTCGGGTTATGGTGGCAGATACGTTTTAAGCAAATTTGGAGTATAATTCCATGGCTGTACCTAAACGAAAAACGACCCCGTCAAAGCGCGGTATGCGTCGTTCTGCCGATGCCCTCAAGGCTCCGACCTATGTTGAAGACAAGACTTCCGGCGAGCTTCGTCGCCCGCACCATATCGATCTTAAAACCGGTATGTATCGTGGTCGTCAGGTTTTGACACCGAAAGACTGAAGTCTTTTTGAATTTAAAGAAAAACCGGTCTATTGGCCGGTTTTTTTATGTCCAAATTATTCGACGAATTTTTGATGTATTTGGTGCGCCGGTTTGGTGAAAAATTTCTCGAACTTGTTTTGTGGAATTTCATTCTCCGGTTGACTTGCCATCTCGTTGATAGCATCGCCAAACATTGCCTGTCCGGATTGGCTATAAATGGTTGCTGTCGCTTAAATCCGGTAAACAATTTCCTGTTTTCGCATCGTCTTGCTGCAATTTTGAAGAGAAGTTAATTTTGTCGATCTCGAATGTGATTTTTCTCATCAGTTTTTTTGTCTTCGCGCTTCACAATCAAAACGGTTTATCGATAAAAATTCGGAATCTATTGATGGCTGGTTTTTATCTCGCTGGAAACAGCGGCTTAAAGAGCCGGTACGCAAACTTTGTTGGAGAAATTTTTATCTATAGCGGAAACACATTGGCAAAAACGGTTTGGTGAAAAATGCCCGTTTATAAGGAAATAGAAGGGGGAGACGCTTGAAGCTCAAGAAAGTTGTAAGCTAGAGAATAGTGAAATTTTACGAATGATCTGGTTGGCAAATTTCCGGTTTATCCTGAAGCGTTTGTTGCAAAAGAATATATTGTGCCAAAAAAGGCTATCCTTCATCACAAAAGAATATTTTCCGGCATGAAAGGCTTATGCCTGTCGGAGCTTCAATAGTGACCCCATTATGGTTAATTGCAATGACCCCGTTTTCCGGATTATTCCTTGACCTTATTGCTATATTTTGGTTTCTCACCTAGTAAGAATACATTATCTGGTTAGAACATATCAAGAACATGGTAATGTCAGCGATTCGTCGCTGATTCGTTCCGGTACTGTTCCAAAGGTTAAGAATTATGGTTAACGTTTGGTAAATGACTAAGCTTGCTTGTCGTTTGATAAGGCGTTAAGGCGTATTTTGGCGGCTATGTCCGGCAAAATCTGATTATTTGGAGTAGACGATGGCTAAAGCCCCTCTCATCCTTTCGGGGCGTGATGTAACAGCCGTTCTGGGGCCGACAAATACCGGCAAAACCCATTTGGCAATCGAGCGGATGCTTGCCCATGATAGCGGAATGATCGGACTACCGTTACGACTTCTTGCACGGGAAGTTTATAACCGTATCAGCGAAAAGATCGGCCCTGATCGGGTTTCTCTCATTACGGGGGAAGAAAAGATTATTCCTCTCGGTGCCCCTTATTCTGTTTGCACGGTGGAAGCTTTACCAAGGGAAACCAAGGCTTCTTTTGTCGCGATAGATGAAGTGCAACTTGCCGATGATCTCGCTCGCGGCCATATTTTTACCGACCGGATTTTACATTTGCGTGGCACACAGGAAACGATGTTGCTCGGTGCTTCGACGATGCAAGGCATTCTGCAAAAGCTTTTGCCCGGTCTTAATGTTGTCAGTCGGCCGCGGTTTTCGCAATTGCTCTATGCAGGCTCGAAAAAGTTGACCCGTTTGCCAAGCCGCACAGCAATTGTCGCCTTTTCTGCCGATGATGTTTATGCAATTGCCGAATTGATCAAACGTCAGCGCGGTGGGGCAGCGGTGGTCATGGGGGCGCTCTCGCCACGCACAAGAAATGCACAGGTAGCCCTTTATCAATCGGGAGACGTGGATTTTCTCGTGGCAACCGATGCAATCGGTATGGGACTTAATCTTGATGTCGATCATGTGGCTTTTGCCCAGACAAGAAAATTCGATGGCTACCAGTTTCGCGATTTGACCGCAGCGGAAATGGCGCAAATTGCGGGACGTGCCGGCCGTCATATGCGTGACGGGACCTTTGGCGTGACCGGACGGGTTGCCGATTTGGATAAAGATCTTGTTGAACGAATCGAATCACATCATTTTGATCCGGTCAAAGTTTTGCAGTGGCGTAGCGAAGACCTCGATTTTACAACGCTTGACAGTTTGAGAAAATCACTGGAAGCGGCAGCCCCCGTAGAAGGACTGGCCCGTGCATTACCGGCTGTGGATGCGCAAGCTCTTGATAATCTCTCGCATGATTATGATATTGCGAGACTCGCTGACAGGCCCGAGCGCGTCGCGCTGCTTTGGGACGCATGTGCACTTCCCGACTATCGCAAAATTGCACCCGCGCAACACGCGGAAATTATTGCCAACATCTATCGTGATCTTGTAAAACGCGGCAGCGTCAATGAAAACTATTTGGCCGAGCAGGTCTCCCAAGCTGATCGAGTCGATGGTAATATTGACACTTTATCGCATCGGATTGCCCAGATTAGAACCTGGACATTTGTGTCTCACAGACCCGGATGGCTTACCAATCCGCAACACTGGCAAGAAAAGACGCGGGAAATTGAAGATAGATTGTCAGATGCGTTACATGAGAGGTTGACGAAACGATTTGTAGACCGCAGAACAAGCGTACTTATGAAGCGGCTTAGAGAGAATGTGATGATGGATGCCGAAATAGTTCAAACTGGCGATGTTCTCGTAGAGGGGCATCATGTTGGAAAACTTGATGGGTTTCGTTTTATTGCCGATGTCAATGGCGAAGGTGCCGATGCAAAAGCTCTAAGGGCTGCTGCGGATAAAATATTGGCCGGTGAATTCGAAAAAAGGGCAGATCGTTTGGCAGCTTCGGCCAATGGCGATTTTTCGGTCGGTTCGGACGGTGTGGTTCGCTGGATTGGCCAACCTTTGGCAAGCCTTGCTGCAACCGATGATATTTTGAAGCCAAGGGCGGTACTGCTCGCCGATGAACAATTGACGGGGCAGGCGCGCGAAAAAGTTGCCGAACGGGTCGATCGTTTTGTGAGCTTCCATTTTGAAACAGCATTGAAACCGCTTTTTGATCTTATCAATGCGGATGCGCTGGTTGGTATGACCCGTGGACTGGCATTCCGTCTGGTCGAACATCTGGGCGTTTTGCCGCGTCGTGACGTTGCAGAAGAAGTCAAAAGTCTTGACCAGATTTCACGTGCAGCCTTGAGAAGACTCGGAACACGTTTTGGCGCTTTTCATATTTTTCTGCCAATGATGTTGAAGCCGGCACCGGCGCAAGCCATTACGCTTCTATGGGCATTGAAAAATCATGCGCGCGATTTGCCGGGTTATGGCGATGTTCTGCAAGTACTGGCAGCCGGCCGTACCTCGGTTGTTGTCGACCCGACTTTCGACCCGACCTTTTATCAGCTTGCCGGTTATCGGATTTTGGGGCGCCGTGCCGTACGTGTCGATATTCTGGAACGTCTCGCTGATCTCATTCGCAATGCAGTGAACTGGAAGCCCGGTAGCGGGCCGCGTCCGGACGGTGCTTATGACGGGCGTCATTTTCTGGTTACTCCGGCAATGATGTCGATACTTGGTGCAACAGCCGAGGATATGGAAGAAATTCTTAAAAGTCTGGGCTACCGTTTTGATAAAAAAGACAAGGCGGAAATTGCAGCCAAGCTTCAGGAGCTTGATGCAACACCGGAGGAAGCAAAGCCTGCTTCAATTGTCGAACGTCCTGCCGAACCGGTAGGCGATTTTGCAACGACCCCTGCAGTTCAGGAAACTGCAACAACAGAAGAGGTCAAAACACCGGAAGCTGAGCCGGTCGGTCCTCATTTCACAAAGAAGACTACGGAAGAAGAGGAAAAACCTGTATTGCTTTGGCATTATCAGGGGCGGCATGATTACCGTCAGTCAAGGCAGAATAGCGACAAAAAGAAACGTTCCGCACAGCGCTTTGAAAAAACAGGTGACAGACCGGAAAAGTCGGGCGAATCACGTCGTGACAAACAACGTCCGCGTAAAAATTCGTCTTTTAACAATCCGAAAGCGGATGCTTCTTACAAACAGCATAAATCAAAGTCGCAACCGAAACCGGTTGACCCTGATTCGCCTTTTGCAAAACTCGCAGCCTTGCGCGACCAATTGAAAAAATGAGCGAAGAGACCGTTTCGAGGCAGCGCTTGGACAAGTGGCTGTTTTTCTCACGGACGGTCAAAACGCGTAGCCTTGCTGCCAAACTTGTCGAGGGCAGCAAGGTCAGAGTTAATCGTGTGAAAATTGACAAGCCGAGCTATTCGATAAAAGTCGGAGACGTTCTGACTATCCGGCTCGAACGTTCGGTGGTCGTTTATAAGGTAGCAGGACTTGGCGAGCGTCGGGGGCCGGTAGCGGAAGCCCGATTGCTTTATGAAGATTTGACACCCATCGAAGTTGTAGCAGACAGACAGAATATTATTTCATCAGGTCCCCGACCGACAAAACGTGACAGAAGGCAATTATTGCGTTTTTTAAAACAGGAAATGTGAACAAATTGGTTCATATGCGGGGTTGAAACGATCAGACAAAAACGTTAATTCAGTGCTGTTATCGTTTCATTTCCGTTTAAAAGTGTGACAGGCTTTTGTCGGAATGCGCTTGACGTGAACACTGGAGATTGAACAATGACCTATGTTGTGACCGACAATTGCATTCGCTGCAAATACACTGATTGTGTCGAGGTTTGCCCCGTTGACTGTTTCTATGAAGGGGAAAACATGCTTGTTATCCACCCTGACGAATGCATCGATTGTGGTGTCTGTGAACCGGAATGTCCGGCTGAAGCAATCAAGCCGGATACCGAGCCGGGGCTCGAAAAATGGCTGGAGCTCAACATGGAATATTCGGCAAAATGGCCGAATATAACGGTTAAGAAAGATCAGCTTCCCGAAGCAACTGAAATGGACGGCGTTACCGGAAAACTTGAAAAATATTTCTCGCCCAAGCCTGGAAGCGGTGATTAGGCATACAAATAGTTGAACTTGACTGCCGGATGATTGATTTCGTTGGATTTTTGTGTTAAGGTTTTGCCGTTAAGCCGATACTGAATGTCTTTGACGTTTCTTTTTCTCATCGAAAGGTGTTTTAATCAGGCATAGTTCGCGTCGTATCGTGGATGTTTTCATCACGTGCAGTTGAATGATGCAAGATTGGGTGGACTTATCGGAACATTTGCTTTGCAAATGTACAAAAGCTTGTTGCGCGGGATAAGTCGGAAGTAATGTTGAAAATTCGGGGATCGGATAAGGCTCCATGTTTTTGGAGCCTTCAACCTGTGTTTGTCGGCAACAATGCCGAGCACAAATGGAGTTGGTTAAAAATATGTCATCCCCCAAGAAAAAATCCCCGGCACGGCACGGGTTCAAGGCTCAAGAATACATCGTCTATCCTGCCCACGGTGTTGGCCAGATTGTTGCTATTGAAGAACAGGAAGTTGCAGGTCTCAAGCTTGAACTGTTTGTCATCCATTTTGAAAAAGATAAAATGCATGTCAAAGTTCCGGTTGCCAAAGCTCTTTCGATTGGCATGCGCAAATTGTCCGAGACCGATTTTGTTGACCGCGCGTTGAAAGTGCTACAGGGGCGGGCACGTATCAAGCGGACAATGTGGTCTCGTCGTGCACAGGAATATGACGCAAAAATCAATTCGGGTGATTTGATTTCGATCGCCGAAGTGGTACGGGATCTTTTCCGTGCTGAAAATCAGCCTGAACAATCCTATTCGGAGCGTCAGCTTTATGAAGCAGCGCTTGATCGCATGGCTCGCGAAATTGCTGTTGTCAACAAGATTTCGGAAACAGAAGCCGTTCGCGCAATCGAAGTCAATCTTGCCAAGAGCCCGAAGCGCAGCGCTAAAAGTGATGCTGACGGTGATGTCGATATTGATGTTGATGGAGAAGACAGCGAGAACGTGGCTGCTTGACCATAATTGGCGTGACAGCCAACAATATAGTCTTTGATATTTTTAAAAGCCCGCTTTTAAAGCGGGCTTTTTATTTTTCAATGATTTAAATTTATCAAGAAAACACGTAATAATTGCAAAAAATCTATCGAAAATTGAATTATTTTAACTTTTAGTTGTTTTTTTATGGAACCAACTCTTTCGGCAGACGTTAGCAGCCTGAAAGGAAAATAGCGTTTTGTTTTCCTGCTAACACTTTTCCTACCGAGGGGGGCAATCATGTCCAACATCTCCACGTCAACGCAAGTGACGACAAATTTCAATTCGGGTAACGACAATACACTTGGTCGGAATATGATGCGTTCGGCTATGAAGGCTCCCTACCTCGAACGACAGGATGAACATATGCTCGCATTGCGCTGGAGGGATGACCAGGACAGCGTTGCCATGCATAAGATTGCCGTTTCCCATATGAGACTGGTCATTTCAATAGCGGGTAAATTCAAACATTTCAAATTACCTTTGGGGGATCTGGTGCAGGAGGGATATGTCGGGCTCCTTGAAGCAGCCGCCCGTTTTGATCCTGAACGTGAAGTGCGCTTTTCCACCTATGCGACATGGTGGATAAGGGCGTCTATTCAAGATTACATTTTGCGTAACTGGTCAATTGTTCGCGGTGGTACAAGTTCGGCCCAAAAGGCATTGTTTTTCAATTTGCGACGTTTGCGTACCAAGCTTGCAGCCGAAGATAGAACCATGACGAAACAGGATATCTATCGCAATATATCGGAAAAGCTCGGCGTTTCCGTTTCTGATGTCGAAACAATGGATTTCCGTTTTTCGACAACCGATAATTCATTGAGCGCTCCGATGATCGGCGATGATGAAAATTCTGGCAGCAAAATGGATTCGCTCATTGATAATCACCCGTTGCAAGACGAGCTTGTCGAGGACGAAATTGATGGACAACGCCGCTCAAAATGGCTTCATGATGCTCTTCAGATTTTGAATGAAAGAGAACTTCAAATTATCCGTCATCGACGTTTGAAGGATGAAGGCGCAACACTTGAAGCCTTGGGCGAAGAAATGGGCATTTCCAAGGAACGTGTTCGTCAGATAGAAGCAAGGGCATTGGAAAAATTGCGTAATTGCCTTCTTTCTGTTAACACTGTCGATGCTTATCAGGTTTAACTGCTAAAAGAACGCGTTTCGTCATCTCAAGGCGATCCTGCTACAACAAGGGTGAATACCTGACAGGATCACAGGGTAGAATTGGCCAGGAGAATCGGTTTGTCACCGTTTGACAAAAACGCGCATATTGAACAAAAATTACTCGCATATTCTATTCTGGCAACGATAGTTCTGGCAGTTGCAGCGATCATCACGGGCATTCTTTCGGGGGCTTCATCTATTATTTTCGACGGGATGTATTCGTCGATTGATTGTCTATTCAGTATTGCTGCGCTTCTCGTTGTCCGGCTCATCGAGATTGACGTAAACCGGAGGAGCCGCAAGGCTCCCAAATTTGTCGAACGCTTTCAATACGGTTTTTGGCATCTCGAACCAATGCTGCTTGCAATTAATGGCTTATCTTTAATGATTGCCATTATTTATGCTTTGTTCGAAGCTGTTGGTAAAATTTTGAATGGCGGGAAACTTCCGCATTTCGATGCCGCTATTGGGTTTTCGATCTTTGCAGTCATCCTTTGCTTTGCAATGGCGTTTTACGAACAATATTTCAATCGTCGGATAAAGTCGGCTTTCATAACAATTGATGTAAAGAGCTGGATTGTATCGGGTGGCATAGGCTTGGCTCTTCTATGTGCTTTTACCTTTGCCAATCTGATAGAAGGTACCGGCTACGAATGGATTTTACCCTATATTGATCCGGTTATTCTGGCGCTCATCGCGCTCATCATGTTACCAATGCCGGTTAGAACTGTTTTACGCGCCATGCGCGATATACTGATGATCACGCCGGTTGATCTTGATGAACATGTCAATAATGTTGTCGATGCCATTGTAGAAAAATATGGTTTTGTCGGTTCCCAGAATTATCTCGCCAAGGTAGGGCGGTCGACAATGATCGAGATTCATCTCATCTTGCCACATCATTATAAAATTGCCGAAGTTGAAGAGCTCGATAAAATCCGTACCGAAATCGGCGAAAAGATAGGTCATGCGGGGCCGGATCGGTGGCTGACAGTGTCTTTTACGTCAAGTCCGCAATGGGCTTATTAAGAGAACAGAGCTTATCAAGATACGGATTTTTCGCGACCTCGTCGAAATCTATTCGGAAATAATTTTGATTCGGTCACCCGCTGATAAATTGGCTGTTGCCGGTAATGCGTTGATGATGCGCAACAGTTTTTCTTTGGCATTGGTCCCCTGCATGCGAGTCGCAACGGATGCAACAGTTTCTCCGCCTTTAATCGTCAGGACATGGATACGCAACGGTTTAAGGGCAGAAACCTCGCGAGACGAAAGAGCTTTAAAGGAAGATGTCGTGGCATTCGCCACTGAATTAAGCTCGGACGAATTTTTCGGAGCGGCCGTCAAGAACCGGAAGACGTGATTCTTGACAAAGATTACAACGACATCGAATTGCCAGCGATCATTGGCAGCATGGGCACGTGCCGCTTCTAAACCATTAATAGTAATGGCCTGTATAGTAGATGGATCAAGACCGCTTACCCAGCCGCTTTTGATATAATCGACCGGCGAGGAGCCGCGAGGGAGTGCAACACCGTCGAAACGAACAGCAATGTCATTATTTCCGCTGGCAATGACGGCGGCGGAAGAATTATCTATTGTAAATCCTTCAGGCACCGTGAAAGTAATACCCAATTTGGGATGGATAAACTGGTTTCCGCGAATATATCCTTCATCGGCGGTATCACCAAAAATCATTCCGTCAATGCCGTTCAGGAAATCTTCCCGGTCGGTTTTACCAACGCCGGGCGCTCCTACTTTGCGTGCCTGATCGGTTGCAAGCTGGATACGTTGGGGCGTTGACGGGTGACTTGCCAGAAAGTCGAGTGTTGCATCGGTTGCACCGGAAACATTCCGATAGGCAGCATAGGCTTCCATGGCTTGGAGGAAACGTGGTGAAGCAAACGGATCATAGCCGGCTTGGCCCAACATTTTTATGCCGATTGCATCCGCCTGCAATTCCTGATTGCGCGAAAATTGTGCAAGCCGCAATTTTCCACGAATTGCTGTTTCACGTTCGGCTGAATGGTCTTCCAGAACTTCACTGACGACCTGATTTGTCAGCTCCACTTCGGCTTCTTTTTGCTGGCGTAAAATACCGTGATTGGCGGTGACATGTGCCATTTCATGGGCAAGAACGGCGGCCACTTCCGATGAATCATTGGCAAGTGCAAGAAGACCGCGTGTGACATAGACATAGCCACCGGGAAGCGCGAAAGCATTGACATTGGGAGAATTCAAAATAGTAATCCGGTAGGTCTGGTCAGGTTTGTCCGAAACTGCTGTGAGCTTTCCGACAATTTTTGCAACCATCCGTTCGAGTTTCGGATCGCTATATTCACCGCCATAGGTTTGTAAGATTCGCGGATGTTGCGAGGCCCCCAATTGTGCAAGAGAATCGCCCTTGCTCACTTTGTCGACAGTAACCGGTGTGCCTGAAGGCATAAGACCGCCATCCGGTTTGTTATAATCAACAAGCTGGCAGGCTGATAATCCCGATAAACCCAAACCGATAAAAATGGCAAAGCCAATTTTCTTTGCCCGCCGCGTAAAAAGGCGTGGCAATAAATGCGACTTCATTTTTCCCAATCGTTTGTGTTTATTCATCTTGGCAGGCACTTTCCCTTGTTTACAGGGAGAACAATGATTTCCACTATGTCGAAAAAGTTGAAAATAACATGCTTTTTGAAAATTTCATCTATATTACAACAAGTAGAATTGAATTGTTATGACATATGGAGGACGATCAGACAATTTAAATAGAGGCCGAATTGATAACTGGCATAGACAATTTGAAAAAAGAAAAATCGGGAAAACCGACAAAACAAAAATGGGCGTTTGAGTGAAAAGCTTTACTGTTCTTCTTGATGGCGATCTTTATGTGACCGAACGGCTTATGAAGCAGATCGGACATAGCCATATCATCGTTGCTGACGGGGCAATCCGCTTTGTCGAAATGCTTCATGTGAAGCCGGAATTGTGGGTAGGAGATTTCGATTCGACGAAAGCCGACTTGAAGGAACGTTATAAAGATATCGAGAAGAAGTCTTTTCCCGTGGCAAAGGATAAGACCGATGGAGAACTCGCTATCGATTTTGCTTTGGAACGAGGAGCCGAACGCATTATTTTGTGTGGTGCTCTTGGTGGCAAACGTTCCGACCACGCTTTTTTCCACTTTGCTCATGCATTGGCGATGAAAGAAAATGGCATTGATGTTCTTCTAACGAGTGGCAAGGAGGAAGGATATGCTCTTCTTCCGGGAGCTTATTCATTCGATTTGCCTGCCGGCACAATTTTCAGCCTTATCGGCTTTGATGACCTCGATGGTCTCACAATCGAGGGCGCCAGATGGCCGCTTTTGAAAAAAAATGTGCCCTTTGGTTCATCATTGACTCTTTCCAATGAAGTAAACGGTCGATTGAACGTGACCCTGTCGGAGGGCAGAGCAATCTTGTTGGCAACATTGGTTTGAAGAGCATAATTGGTTTGAAGAGCATAAATTTTGCGGCGAGCTCTTTAGAAAATATTCGTTTTATCCATATGTTATATCAAGATAAGGATGAATCGAGTGCTTTGGCCTTATCTTGGTTTTGCCTTATTATTAAGACACAGTGTCGAAAAGATTAAAAAGAGAAAGAGTGAGGACATGTTTAAACGTATTTCTGTAATTGCCATGGTTTCAGCTTTGGGACTTGCAACTGTTGCCTGTTCGCCGAATGAACAGCGTACTGCCGGATATGGCGTTGGTGGTGCGGCTTTGGGCGCACTCGCAGGCGGTGCTATCAAGGGGAATGGCAAGGGTGCTTTGAGAGGTGCTGCTATCGGCGCTGCGGCAGGTACACTTGTTGGTGTTGCAACAAAGCGTAATGGCGTTCAGTATTGTAACTACCGCGATGCTTATGGGCAGATGTATCAGGCACCTTGCAACCAATACCAATAAGGTTTTAAAGACCTGAAAAATGAAGGGGTCGGTTCTGCTGGCCCTTTTTTATTTTATGTGTTTAAAAAATATATTTTGCTATTAATCGGAAAAAATAACTAAACGGAATCATAATGGCGCCTCCTCTTTTACGTCTTGATCACATTTCACTCACCTTTGGTGGTACACCATTGCTGACCGATGCTGCTCTCTCGGTCTCAAGCGGCGACCGTATTGCGCTTGTCGGGCGTAACGGTTCGGGTAAGTCGACACTTCTTAAAATTGCAGCCGGTCTTGTCGAGCCGACGGATGGCGAGATTTTCCGGCATCCCTCGGCAACAATACGCTATTTGCCGCAATCACCCGATCTTGACGGTTTTGAAAATGTGCGTGCCTATGTCGAAGCGGGACTGGGGCCTTTGGATGATGTCCACCGTGTCAGCTATATGCTTGATCATCTGGGATTGAGCGGAGAAGAAAAACCTGACCAGCTTTCAGGCGGCGAGGCGCGCCGCGCTGCATTGGCGCGCGTTATTGCACCGGCTCCCGATATTCTGCTTCTTGATGAACCGACCAACCATCTTGATCTTACCACAATCGAATGGCTCGAAGGGGAACTTAAAACAATAAGGTCAAGCATTGTATTGATTTCGCATGACCGTCGTTTTCTGGAAAACGTCTCGCAATCGACAATCTGGCTTGATCGGGGGCAAACAAAGCGCCTTGGTAAGGGATTTGCTTTTTTCGAGGAATGGCGTGACAAGCTTCTTGAAGAGGAAGAAATCGAGCAACAAAAACTCGGCCGCCAGATTGTGCGTGAAGAGCATTGGCTGCGTTATGGCGTGACAGCGCGGCGCAAACGCAATGTTCGCCGTCTCGACGAATTGCAGAAATTGCGGCAGAAATACAAGAGTTACCGCGGGCCGCAAGGCAATGCTGTCATGGAGTTGAGCGATTCACAGGAATCCGGAAAACTGGTGATTGAAGCCAAAAATATCAGCAAAGCTTACGGCGAACAGGTGCTTGTCGATCATTTTTCAACACGTATCCATCGCGGTGATAGGGTGGGACTGGTTGGTCCCAATGGCATTGGCAAAACAACATTGTTGTCCATGCTGAGCGGGGTTTTGACACCCGATAGCGGAACAGTGAAACTTGGCGTCAATCTTGAAATTGCAACGCTTGATCAAAAACGCTCGCTTGATGAAAATGAAACGCTTGCCCATTATTTGACAGACGGCCGCGGCGACAGTGTTATCGTCAATGGCGAGCAAAGACATGTCGTCTCCTATATGAAGGACTTTCTGTTTTCGCCTGAACAGGCGCGGACACCGATCAAAGAATTGTCGGGTGGCGAAAGAGCGCGGCTGATGCTGGCGCGCGTCTTGTCTCGTCCTGCAAATCTCTTGATACTCGACGAACCTACAAATGACCTTGATATGGAAACGCTTGATCTTTTGCAGGAACTTGTCAGCAATTTCCCGGGAACTGTTCTGCTTGTCAGCCACGATCGCGATTTTCTTGATCGCACGGTTACGAGTATCATTGCTCCTGAAGGCAATGGTCGCTGGCTCGAATATGCCGGTGGCTATAGCGATATGATAGCGCAAAGGAAAGGTCGGGAAATCGAGCAGAAAAACGTTGCGAAATCATCTTCGCCACAAACATCAGCTCCAGCCGAACGGGGAAAACGGGAAACCAAACAAAAGCTATCCTATAAACAGAAATATGCTTTGGAAAAATTGCCTTCGGAAATTGATGCGCTTCATGACGAGATTGCAAAGATGGAAAAAGAGTTTTCCGATCCCGACCTTTATTCAAAAAATGCCAAAAGGTTCGAGGAACTTTCGCGCCTTCTCGAACAAAAGCGAAAAGACCTTGAAATAAAGGAAAACGAGTGGCTCGAGCTTGAAATGCTGAAAGAAGAACTCGAAAAATAGTTTCATTTTTTGAAAACTATAGGGTGTCCGCCAACGCGAATTTTTTGGCATCGAAAAAATGTTGAACCGGTAAAGCTGGATAGCATGGCGCAAAAGCCCGCATAATACCGGTAATTCGTATGAGGTAACAAAAAGCCTTCCGGAAACGGAAGGCTTTCGAGTTTTTAAAAATTTAAAATCAGCTCATTCCGAGTGCATCTTTATAGAGCTGGATCATGGCTTCTTCTTCCTGACGCTCATGATCTTCTTTTTTACGCAAACGGATAATTGTGCGTACAGCCTTGCTGTCAAAACCACTTCCCTTAAGCTCGGCATAAACTTCTTTTATGTCGTCGGAAATTGTTTTCTTTTCTTCTTCAAGGCGTTCGATACGCTCGATAAAAGAACGCAACTGGCCAACGGCCACTGCTTGTTTTTCGTCTGTCACTTCACTCATGGAAATGGCCTCCAGATAAATCGTGTTCAAACGAGTCGTTAAGTCGATCGTTCAGTTTCCTGTTGATGTCCGAGTCCTGCCCTCAGAGTCAAGATGGCGGGTTTAATTTTTCACCCCCAATATTTTAGGCACGTGCCAAGTTCCAAAAATTACCAGTCGGCACGTGATGGAAAAATCTGTTTCATGTGAATCATCGGCATCCCGTTTATTTTATGAAATAGCGGTTGCAGATAATTTGCCCATTTGATCACACCTTCTTCGTCCGCTATCAAATCTTGTCGGACTTCAATCAGTATGTGGGCAATTCCCTTTGTTGTACAATGGCGATACATCGTATCGCCTTTCAATGCGCCATCATAGGGTTCGTTATCGCCAACTTTGAGCTCGGCAATTTCGTTCAAACCGGTAAATAACGGGTCGAAAGCACGTCTGTCATTGTCCCATAAAAGACCGATATGCCAAGGACGTGCTTGACCATGCCAGACGGGTGTAAAAGAATGTACTGAAACCACAAATGGATTTTTGCCACTTGCCTCTTCGACACCGGCGATTAACCGCCCGACAGCCAGGTCGTAGGGTTTATAATAGTTTTCGATTCTGCGTTGTCTTTCGGTTTCGCTCATCGGATAATTATCGGGAATAACCGAACCGTCAGACAATTGCATGATCAGCGTCGGATCATCTTGTCCGCGGTTGGGGTCAATCAAAAGTCTCGAGAAATGACTGACAACTGCAGGTGCATCAAGGCGTTTTGCAAGCTCTCTTGTAAGCTTTTCAGCACCTATATCATAGGCGATGTGACGACGAAGCTCGGAAGATTGAAGTCCAAGCGAGCCATATTCATCAGGCAAAGCGTTGCTGGCATGGTCACAGATGAGGACGAGCCCCGCTTCCATATTGCCGGGAATTTCTTCAAAGGAATAGAAATTTTCTTTCTGTTTCATTTTTTTATCATCACTTTATAATATGGCTGATTTTGAAAATCTCTGACATTGACAAATTTTACGAAACTACACAAAACACAAATGAAGTGCAAAAGAACAGCGGTCGGGACAAAATAAAACCGAAGGTGCCAGAAATGTTGTTGAAAAAGACCAGGATTATTCTCTTCGGTGTGATGATCATGCTCGCTCTTTCATGTGCGGCTCGGGCGGATTTCCGCGTCTGCAACACAACTCAGGAAGCTATTGGCGTTTCCATTGGCTACCGTGCAAAAGCCGGCTGGATGTCTGAAGGTTGGTGGGTTGTCGGTCCAACCCGTTGCAAGACGATTATTGACGGGCCTTTATCCTCTCGTTTTTATTATCTTCATGCGGAAGACGCCAAGAATCACGGGCGTTGGGATGGCCCCATCAATATGTGCGTAAAAGATTCCGAATTTACCATTAACGGTGTCAACGACTGCTTTGCACGAGGCTTTCAGAAAGCCGGTTTTCAAGAAATCGATACGGGTACGCAAACAAGCTGGATGGTTCAGCTTACAGAACCCGTGTCCAATAATCCGGCGTTAAATACGCCGCTTGTTACAGGAGCTCCCACAAAATGAAACGTAACCGTAAAGTAAAGATTGTTGCTACGCTCGGACCTGCATCGTCCGACGAAAAAATGATCGAAAAGCTTTTTTTAGCGGGGGTTGACGTTTTTCGCATCAATATGAGTCATGCCGATCATGACACAATGCGCTCTTTGGTTAAAATCATACGTCATATCGAGAAAAAACAAGGGCGTCCGATTGGTATACTTGCCGATTTGCAAGGGCCGAAATTACGTGTGGGAGAATTTGCAAAAGGCAAGGTTGATCTTGTTGCCGGTCAAACTTTCACGCTCGACAATAAAGATATTCCGGGTGACAATACCCGTGTCTATTTGCCTCACAAGGAAATTTTTGACGCGGTCAAGCCGGGCGAACGTCTGTTGATTGATGACGGTAAACTCGAGCTTCTGGCGGAGAAATGCACACATACCGCTATTGAATGCAAGGTCGTTGCCGGAACGCACATTTCTGATCGCAAAGGCGTGAGCCTGCCGGACACGCTGCTCGGTGTCGGCGCAATGACGGAAAAAGACCATAAAGATCTTCTTGCCGTTCTTGAACAACCGATTGACTGGATTGCGCTTTCCTTTATCCAGCGCCCTGAAGATATTGCCGAAGCCCGTAAAATTGCCAAAGGAAAAGTGGCGATCCTGTCAAAAATCGAAAAGCCGCAAGCCGTTCGCAGAATTAACGAGATTGTCGATTTATCCGACGCTGTTATGGTGGCACGTGGCGATCTTGGCGTTGAAATGCCGTTGGAAACGGTGCCCGGTATCCAGATGGATATTATCAAACTCTGCCGGCGCGCTGGTAAGCCGGTTGTGGTTGCAACCCAGATGCTTGAATCGATGATCACCTCACCGGTTCCCACCCGTGCTGAAGTCTCGGACGTTGCAACAGCCGTTTATGAAGGGGCTGATGCTATCATGTTGTCGGCTGAATCGGCGGCCGGTGCCTATCCGGAAGAAGCCGTTCGCACAATGGATAAAATTGCCTGCAAGATCGAACGGGATTCCAATTACGAACCGATGATTGATGCGCAACATCCTGCTCCCGAACCGACAGGTGCCGATGCGATTTCGCTTGCCGCAAGGCAAATTGCCGAAACGCTTAACCTTTCGGCCATTGTCGCTTACACGGCTTCCGGCGCGACAGGTATTCGTGCGTCTCGCGAGCGGCCGATGCCATCCATCATTGCTCTTTCACCGATTACCGAAACGGCGCGGCGCCTTGCCCTTGTTTGGGGGCTTCATTGTGTTGTTACAGAAGACGCTCATAATCTTGATGATATGGTCGAAAGAGCCGCTGCCATTGCACTGCGGGAAGGCTATAGCGTTCCGGGTGACAGAATTATCGTAACCGCCGGTGTACCGCTTGGAACACCGGGTGCAACCAATATGTTGCGCATTGCCTATGTCGCCAAGGAAGATGGCAAACGCAGATAATTATTGGTAAATCCTGACATCAATTGGCAGAACCGATTTCCTCCGGTTCTGCCGAAATCTATCTTGGCTGGTCATTTTTCAGGGTCTCTTTCACCTCGCTTACGAAGGGGTGAGCTTTAAGGGGAAAGAATTTCTAACATTGAAAGAAAGCGGTTCAGGCTTTCTTTGAACAGGATACCGGTTAAGCTTACACAAAAAGCCGTAAACTGAAGATCTGGTTTTATAGAAAACTATTCCGGTAAAGGGAGCCAAAAAAAGCTCCTGATAAAGAACTATCCGGAATAAGTCTCGTATCAGTCTATAGAAATGACTTACGGAGTGTTGCAAAACACACTCATTATGTGCCCGTTAATTTATGTGCCCGTTATTTGTGGAGACTTTTGAAACAAAGCGGGCTTTGCACTCCTGATATTTTGATAAACAGTTTTTATTTCTCGTTTATGAAAAAATGTTTTTCAATGGAGACAACGGGAAAGACTCCAAGATATATGCGGTCAGTGTTCGCTTTTACTGGTTTTTCACAAGCTCACGGGCAAGAGCATCAATATGACTGGCCGCCCGATCAATTGCTTTGGCTGCGACTGTTTCGTAGCGTTCACAGGCATCGGTAAGCTCTGTATTTTCCTGTCGCAACATGTCGTTTTCCTGTTTCAGCCTATTTAGCTGACGACGCGCTTCATCAAGCTCGTCCATAACCATTATGCCTGCCATAACAGAAAGGCGATGATCTCCGATCTCGCCGAAATTCGATTTCAAATGGCTGATGTATTGGTCAAGCTGATGGGCAAGACCGGCAAGATGGTCTTCTTCGCCTTCATCGCAAGCCATGCGGTAGGTTTTTCCATCAATCGTGACTGATACAGTTGCCATATTTATTGCCCTTTACCGGTCAACCACTGTTCGTATCGTTTCCATTGCGGTAATAAGACGGCGCGATACTTCTTTATTGGCTTGTTCAAGGCGTTCAGCGCGCGATTCAGATGTATCGAGTGCTTGCGCCAGACGGCTGCGATCTGCATTCATGCGCTGGATTTCTTCCTCGAGCTCACTGGTGTCATATGTATCTTTATTGTCATTGACAACGGCATTTTCAAGCGTCTTAAGAGCGTTTTCCAGACGATTGATCGCTTGATCGAGAATTGATGTATCTTGTGGCATCGAGTTCCAGATCCTTTGTGTAAAAGATAAATTCAAAAACGAATCATTCCGGCAAATTTTATCCGAGTTTTACTATTCTTAAATGTCTTCTCGGCTTGTGGCAAGAAATCCACCGTATCAAAGCTGGTGACAGTCGGATTTTATTGACTCACACGGTTTAAGTGATATTTGTCAAAAGAAGCATTAGACCGAATTTACTAGCGATCAAAGAGTAGCCAATTTTCATGAAAAATAATGACAAGCAGAACCAGATGGCCAATGCTATCCGTTTTCTTTCCATCGATGCAATCGAGAAAGCAAATTCGGGGCATCCTGGTCTTCCGATGGGTGCCGCCGACATTGCGACAGTGCTTTATACAAAGTTTTTAGCCCACGATCCGAAAAAGCCGAATTGGCCTAATCGGGACCGTTTTGTTCTCTCGGCTGGACACGGTTCCATGTTGCTTTATTCAGTCATGTATCTTTCCGGATATGAAGACGTTACGATAGACGAGATAAAGAATTTCCGTCAGCTTGGCGCAAAAACTGCCGGTCATCCGGAATATCGTCATATCAATGGCATTGAAACGACAACCGGTCCGTTGGGTCAGGGCATAGCCAATGCCGTTGGAATGGCACTTGGCGAGCGCATCATGAATGCACGTTGGGGAGATCTCATCGATCATTATACTTACGTGCTTGCCGGTGATGGCTGCCTGATGGAAGGTATTTCTCAAGAAGCCATTGCTTTTGCCGGACACATGAAGCTCAACAAGCTTATTGTCTTCTGGGACAATAACCAGATATCGATTGATGGTGCGATTACGATTTCGGATAATACCGACCAGTGTGCACGTTTTGAAGCCTGTCAATGGAATACAATCAAGGTTGACGGGCACGATCAGGATGCAATTGCCAAAGCAATCGAAAAAGCCAAAACCTCCGACAAACCGACATTGATTTCGTGCCGGACAACAATCGGTTTCGGCTCTCCGCACAAAGCGGGAACCAATAAGGCTCATGGGTCGCCGCTCGGCAAGGAAGAAGTTGCCGAGACACGTAAATCGCTCGGCTGGGAAAGCGAGCCTTTCGTTATTCCTGCCGAGATTCTCGACAACTGGCGGCTTGCCGGTCTCAATGCTGCAAAAAAGCGTCAGGAATGGGATAAAAAGCTTGATGCCCTCGATCCGCAAAAACGTGCCGAATTCGAACGTTTAATGCGTGGTGACCTGCCCGGCAATTTCGATAGCGTTATTAATGACTACAAAAAGAAACTTGCTGCCGACCAGCCGAAAGTTGCAACACGTGTTGCCTCGCAAATGGCGCTTGAAGTTATCAACGGGGCGGTTGGCGAAACAATCGGTGGATCAGCCGATTTGACAGGCTCCAATAACACCAAAACAAGCCAGACCAATGATATTACACCGGAAGATTTTTCAGGTCGTTATATCCATTATGGTATTCGCGAACATGCCATGGCCGCGATTATGAACGGCTTGTCACTTTATGGTGGTATCATTCCCTATTCGGGAACTTTCTTGTGCTTTTCCGACTATGCCCGTCCGGCAATGCGGCTTTCATCATTGATGGGTATTCGTGTCATCTATGTGATGACCCATGATTCCATCGGCCTTGGTGAAGATGGGCCGACCCATCAACCGGTTGAACATCTGGCAAGTTTGCGGGCAATTCCCAATCATCTTGTTTTCCGTCCGGCAGATGTGGTCGAGACCGCCGAATGTTGGCAATTGGCACTGAAATCAAAAACAACGCCTTCGACTTTGGCATTGACCCGCCAGGGCTTGCCAACTTTACGTAAAAACTATGATGAAGACAATCTTTGTGCTTTGGGCGCTTATGAATTGATGACGGCGAGTGATGATGCAAAAGTTACGATTTTTGCATCCGGTTCGGAAGTGGAAATAGCGGTGAAAGCCCGCAACGAGCTTGAAAACAAAGGAATTCCTACAAGAGTTGTATCGGTCCCTTGTTTTGAACTTTTCGAGCACCAAGTAGAGTCCTATCAGACAGCTTTGATAGGAACGGCGCCGGTGAAAATTGCTATTGAAGCAGCTATTCGCCAAGGATGGGATCGTTTTATTGGTCGAGATGGTGTATTTATAGGAATGCATGGTTTCGGTGCGAGTGGTCCTATCGACGCACTTTACAAACATTTCGGGATAACCCCCGAAGCCGTCGTTGCAGCGGCGGAAGCAAAGCTTTAATATTCAAATATCTCAATTAAAGGGAGAGATAATATGGCAGTACGTGTAGCAATCAACGGATTTGGACGTATTGGGCGCAATGTTGTGCGCGCAATCATTGAAAGCGGTCGCAAAGATATTGACATTGTTGCAGTTAACGATTTGGGGCCTGTTGAAACAAATGCCCATCTGTTGCGCTATGATTCGGTCCATGGACGTTTCCCTCATGAAGTAAAGGTATCGGGTGATACCATTGACGCTGGCCGCGGGCCGATCAAGGTTACGGCTGCACGTGATCCGGAACAATTGCCGTGGAAAGAACTTGGCATTGATATTGCTTTGGAATGCACCGGCATTTTTACCGCCCGTGAAAAAGCTGCTGCCCATCTTGATGCAGGTGCCAAGCGTGTTATCGTTTCCGCACCGTCAAAAGGCGCTGACCTGACGGTTGTCTATGGCGTTAATCATGACAAGCTCACAAAAGAGCACAAAGTCATTTCGAACGGATCCTGCACCACCAATTGCCTTGCTCCGGTTGCCCATGTTCTCAACAAAACTGTCGGCATTGAAAAAGGCTTCATGACAACCATTCACTCTTATACCGGCGATCAACCGACTTTGGATAAATTGCACAAAGATCTCTACCGTGCACGCGCTGCAGCTTTGTCGATGATCCCGACCTCTACCGGTGCTGCCAAAGCTGTTGGTCTGGTATTGCCGGAACTTGCCGGCAAGCTTGATGGCGTTGCTATCCGTGTTCCGACTCCGAATGTTTCGGTTGTCGATTTTACCTTTATTGCAAAACGTTCGGTTACACCGGAAGAAATCAATGAAGAAATCCGTAAAGCTGCAAATGGACCTTTGAAGGGTATCCTCGGCTATACCGATGAAAAACTCGTCAGCCACGATTTCAACCATGATCCACATTCGTCGATTTTCCATACCGAGCAAACACGCGTTATGGATGGAACATTCGTTCGTATTCTTTCCTGGTACGACAATGAATGGGGCTTCTCCAACCGTATGGCTGATGTTGCCGTCGCATTCGCAAAGACGATCTGACAATAGCAATGGGGGCATTAGCCCCCATTTTCTTATTAAAATGAAGGTCTTGATGAGTTGTTTGTCCCAAGACTTTCAATAAAACGGACTTGAATGGGCCGCATTGAAATAAAAGCCCGTTCCTTGAAAATCTGGAGAAAAATATGGCTTTTCGCACCCTTGATGATGCTGATGTAAAATCGAAGCGCGTACTTCTGCGCGTTGATCTCAATGTGCCAGTCGCTGACGGAAAAGTAACGGATGCTACTCGCATCGAGCGGGTTAAACCAACCATCACCGAACTGAGCAGAAAAGGTGCAAAAGTTATTTTGCTTGCCCATTTCGGGCGTCCGAAAGGCAAGGTAGTTGCCGAATTTTCATTAAAGCAAATTGTCCCGACAGTCGAAAAAGTTTTAGGAAAAACAGTTGCTTTTGCCGAGGACTGCATTGGCGAAAAAGCAAAAGCCGCTGTCGATGCCCTGCAAGACGGAGATATTGTTCTTTTCGAAAATACACGCTTCCACGAAGGTGAAGAAAAGAACGATCCGGCATTTGTCAAAGCACTGGCTGAAAATGGTGATATTTATGTGAATGATGCGTTTTCCGCCGCTCACCGTGCCCATGCGTCGACAGAAGGGCTTGCCCATGTTTTGCCGGCCTATGCCGGCCGCTCTATGCAGATGGAACTTGAGGCACTGGAAAAAGGGCTTGGCCATCCGGCTCATCCGGTGGTAGCCATCGTTGGCGGTGCCAAAGTTTCCACGAAGATTGATCTTCTGAACAATTTGATCGAAAAGGTCGATGCGCTTATTATCGGCGGCGGCATGGCTAATACATTTCTGGCGGCCAGAGGTTTAAGTGTTGGAAAGTCATTATGCGAGCACGAACTCGGAGAGACTGCTCGCGCTATTCTAACCAAGGCAAAGACCGAAAATTGTTCAATTATTTTGCCGGTTGACGCTATCGTTGCCGAAAGTTTTGAAGCAAATTCGCCTAACCATCGTTATGGTATCGATTCAATTCCCGCCGATGGTATGATTCTTGATATTGGTGAAAATTCTGTCCAACGTATCAATGCAGCCATAGATGACGCTGCAACACTGGTCTGGAATGGACCTCTCGGCGCTTTTGAATTGCATCCCTTTGATGAAGGCACAGTTGCTGTTGCAAAACGCGTTGCTGCCCGCACAAAACAGAAAAAGCTTACCTCCATTGCTGGCGGTGGTGATACGGTTTCGGCACTTCATCATGCCGGTGTTGCTGCCGATTTCACCTATATTTCTACAGCCGGCGGAGCATTTCTCGAATGGATGGAAGGCAAACCATTGCCTGGTATTGTCGCATTGGAGAAATAAAATAATTGAGTGGGGAAAATTGCTTTTTACATTTCCCCACTTGAATATTGAAATGATTGGAACGGGGGTTTGTCCGTTTCACTTTGGATACAAATTGTTATTGTCTGGCTATTAAAAAAGAGGAGCCACCCCAATGAGTGAACGTCTTGAGGATATTGCAATTGCTATGACGGCAGGAGGAAAAGGTCTGCTTGCTGCTGATGAAAGCACAAGCACCATAAAAAAGCGGTTCGATACGATCCATCTCGAATCGACCGAAGAAAACCGTCGCGACTATCGTGAGATGTTGTTCACGACCAAAGAAGCTATGGAAAAATACATTTCCGGCGTCATTCTGTTTGATGAAACAATTCGTCAAAAAGCCTCGGATGGTCGCATGTTGACCGACATTATCAGGCAGGCCGGTTCAATACCCGGTATCAAGGTCGACGAAGGGGCAAAGCCGCTCGCCGGTTTTCCGGATGAAACGATTACAGAAGGGCTTGATGGTTTACGGGGGCGCTTGAAAGAATATTATGAACTGGGTGCCCGTTTCGCCAAATGGCGCGGTGTTATTGCTATTGATAGCAATAAATTCCCGACATGGGGTGCTGTAAGACAAAATGCTCAAGCCTTGGCACGTTATGCCGCACTTTGTCAGGAAGCACAGATTGTTCCGATCGTTGAACCGGAAATTCTTATGGATGGCAAACCCGGAAATCATTCGATTGATCGTTGCTATGAAGTAACCGAACATGTGTTGAGAACCGTTTTCGACGAACTTTTTTCTGCTCGTGTCAAACTGGAAGGTATGATTCTAAAGCCGAATATGGTTATTGACGGTAAAAATGCCCGCAAGGCTTCTGTCGAGGAAGTTGCTGAAAAAACCGTTCGTGTTTTGAAATCGACTGTTCCGGCAACCGTTCCCGGTATCGCATTCCTTTCTGGTGGCCAGTCTGATGAAGAAGCAACAGCCCATCTTTCGGCAATTAATGCAATCGGCAATCTGCCGTGGAAGGTAACATTCTCTTACGGACGTGCTCTGCAAGCTGCTGCTATCGCGGCATGGGGCGGTAAAAAGCAGAATGTTGCAGCTGGTCAAAAAGCTTTTGCCCACCGTGCAAAGATGAACTATCTTGCAGCACTCGGTAAATGGACCAAAAAGGACGAACAAGCCGCCTGATTTTGGGATTGGAATTATAAGAGTTTGAAAAAGCCCGAAGCACCTGTTTCGGGCTTTTTTATAAAAGTGTATCATATTTGTTACATATTATCTTTTAAAAGCAACCTAGAAATAAAAAGGCTATTAAAAACTTGAATAAATTCTTCAAGTTTGTATAGATGCTTCAGAGTTTATATATACTCGTTTCAATTTGCATGGACATGACAGGCGAGGGAACTCAGATGTCCATGTCACGCAATTTACACCTAATGCTGTCGAGATAATCGATCAGTAACTTTTCGGGGCAATGATGAAAAAATTACTTCAGGCATTCATGGTAACTTCCGCGGTTATCGCAATTCAAACAACAGCAGCAAAGGCAGCCGATGTCGCCTTGCCGGAAGCCGAGCCGGTTGAATATGTTCGCGTCTGTGATGCTTATGGCGAGGGATATTTCTATATTCCCGGCACAGATACATGTCTGAAACTGGGTGGTTTTATTTATGCACAGGCGAAGGGTGGTGACGATGTTTACGCCCGTTCGCGTGACGAACGTAATATGAAAACCTGGCGCGATGAAGTCCGTGCCCATTTGCTCGTTGCTACAGCTTCCGAAACCGAACTCGGAACCTTGAAAACACATATTGAGTTACGTTCCGATTTTGATGATGGAACGGATTCCTCTTCGTCCCAATTGCGTTTCGGTTATATCGAACTCGGCGGTTTGCATATCGGTGTTGATGAATCGGCATTGAATACATTTTTCGATTACTATGGCGACTTCATTAATGATGATGTTGTCCTGGGCGGTGCCTATCGTACCAATATGATCCAGTACCAATATGCATTCAGCAATGGTTTGACGGCATTGGTTTCAATCGAGCAGGGTGGCGACGAAGATACCGACTTCAACGGAACGATAGAAGATTACACCCCCGATGTCGTTGCGGGTTTGAAATTTGAACAAGGTTGGGGATCAATTACAGGTGCCGGTGCCTATGATGCTGTCAATGAAGCCTGGATTGGCAAGGCAAAAGTCAACCTGAAAATTACCGATGCATTCAATGTCTGGGTTATGGGGGCTTATAAAGACCTCAAAGACAAATATTATGAAGATATTGATGACGAGGACACTCTCATCCGTGATGGTCGTCGCGGTATCCGTGCCGTTGATAGCTTCTACGGTACATGGGGTGGAAAATGGGTTGGTTGGCTTGGTGCCTCTTATAAATTCACGCCGAAAACAACAGGTAACTTGCAGTTGACTTATGAAGGCGTAGGCAACACCTACACGGCTGTCAATGTTGCTTATGAAATGCTTCCCGGTCTTACGGTTATGCCGGAAGTCAACTATCGTAAATGGAACGATGTCCATTCCGATTTGTATGATCAGGATGCTATAGGCGGTGCCATCCGTATCCAGCGCGATTTCTAAAATATTCCGCATGACGTATTAAAAGCCCCTAACGGGGCTTTTTTATTGGGTATCTTTCGCTCCATTCGTTCGGAACCGAACTTCCGGACAGGCTAAATTCCGCAAATTGCGAGGGGGAGGAGAGAAAAGACCATTTTTATCGTGATAATCAAACCATGAATAAATATGACTGGCCCTTTCACTCGAACCGGATCAGGTCGAATATTTTTTATATTCGCGGAAATAATACGGATGATGGCAGTTAAAGATCGGAAAGATAGTTTATGACGGTTGAACGTGAATAATACAGCATCATTTGTTCAAAACAATGTTGCTCTTTGAATTTTTGATGGTTCAGTTTTTGAATTTTGAATTCAAAACATATGGCTATCCGGAATTTCAATCACTACTTGACGTTTTATGACACATCCGGTTAGTAAAAATACAATTAAAAAATTTATAAAATGATTTATATTCAATAAAAAACTCAAATAATTTCGTTTTTAGAAAATAATTATGAATAATATTTTTATTAATGGAAAATTTGAATTTAAATTGATATTAAAATTTTTTAATAGGCAAATTTAATTCTTTTTAATGGATAATATTTTGAATTTTACTTATTAAAATTCATAAAATATTGCCTAATTGGGATGTTGTTGATAAGAAATCATTCTTTGGAAGTTCTGTTTTGCTGCGATCAACGCAAAGTCATATCCAAAATCAGCCGGTCCTTTATATCCATGCTGCCCAACGGATTTTATACTAAATATGTCTCTTCTGCCGCACTATAATGCTAAGTAAAATGTTTTGTAACGAAGCTTTTAGTTGCGGAGGAACAAATTTCATAGAACCTTGCCCGTTGCGTTCAAAGATGTGCCCGTTGCGTTCGAAGATTTGAAAGAACGTTGTCTTTCCATGGGCATTAACTCTATATCTACCTGTAACGGGGCTTTCAAATAACCCTTCATTGTCGTCAATATAAGAAAATATAGAATATCAACTCTCGCGGGGCCGCTCCAATATAGGCGCATAAACCTTTAAAGAATTGGTTGTCCTAATTGCGATTGTGCAGAGTAAATTTACGAATGTTGAAGCGTTATAAAAAAGACAATAAGAAAGCCAAAAATATTACAGATTCCGGATTCCGAAATACGACTAAGGATATACAATCAATTTTTCTTTTTATATTTTTTTGACAGAGAATTGTCTTGAAACAAAGACAAGACCTTAAATCTTATGATGTTGATAAGGGAAATATCAATCATAAATGTACAAACACTCATGAACTGAGTGAAATGAGGGAGCCCACCCATCGGAGAGTGGTCATCGAATATAGTTCAATATCTTTCAATCCTGCCCGATTGCTCAAGATAGTTTACTCATGAACTCTGGCAATTCCACATATCCAGCAGCGGAAAAAAGGACCGCAAAAGAATTTTCAAAAACTGGACCGAATTTCTATGACAAAATCGGAACTTTAGCTCGGGTTAACGCCAAACCATTTCTTGTAGATCGTTGCATATGTTCCGTTATCTTGCAGATGTTTGAGTGCAATATTGTAACGATCAAGTAACTGGCTACCTTGCGGGAAGGCTGCGCCATAGCTTTGTTGCTCCAATACGCTCCCCACGACTTTTACCTTATCCTTCCCTTCAGTTGCTGCATAATGCATAACAACCGGAGCATCAAACAACACAGCATCTACTCCGCCATTGACGAGATCGTTAAATGCCGCATCGATTTCCGGGAAGAGGTGACGCTGGGTATTCGGTAAATGTTCAATTGCATAGGGAAAAGCGCTTGTGCCATTTTTTATGGCAATTGTTTTGCCTTTGAGATCATCAACGGATTTTATAGTGCTGTCACTGCGAACCAGTAATACAAGCCCACCTTCATAATACGGTTTGGAAAAATCGACCACATTGGAGCGTGTGCGGGTAATAATCAGACCGGCCATAGCAACATCGATCTGGCCGATATGCACGTCCGAAATAACCGTCGAAAAATCCATCGGTGTCGTGGTATATTTAACACCCATTTCTTTTGCGATGGCATCCCACAATTCTACATCGAAGCCAACGAGCTTGCCATTTTCCATATAACTGAAAGGAATATTGGAATTATCAGTCGCAAATTTCACTTCTTGTGCATTCGCAACGTTCACAAAACCTAAAGCCACCACCACGATGATGGCTCTAAAAATAAATTTAAAAATCATTACCCACCCCCTTTATTAACGAACTTGAGATCACGTCCGATAATCGCATCCTTTCTTTTTAGCCAAACCCCCGCCGTTACAGATATGGCTATTCCAAAACCAATGACCAATAAAAAATTCTCTAAGACAAAAATATTTACATGAGCTTTTATTCATAAATAGTAAAAATTTACCATTTCTTCCTTAAAATTCGTTAAATCAGGCTGTTTATTTTTGTGAGAGCGCATTTTCCCAGCTTGTGACGAATTGATCGGGCAGCCTTCTAGGCCGACCTTCGGAATTGACCAAAGCCAGTTGAACATCTGCCGAGACAAGTAATAAGTCGTTGCAAATAATTTCCTGCGCCATGACAATTCGTGCGCCTGTCACTTTTGTTATCTTCGTCCGTATATCAAGTATATCGTCAAACCGGGCAGATTTATGGTAGTTGACGGTTATTTTATGGACAACCCAACCTAATTTTTCGTTTTCTTCTTTGTCGTGCGGTTGTTGATGTTGAACGCTGCTCAATCTTATAAATTCCGATCTCCCGCGTTCAAAAAATTCCAGATAACGGGCATGGTAAACGACGCCGGTAAAATCGGTATCAGCATAATAAACACGGGCGAAAAGGTGGTGCACATTACCAATAAATTCGCCACAAAAAGGAACATTTTCAATCATCGGAACCGCCAAACATATTAAATTGGGCCTGATCAACCGCTTTCGGAGGATTTAACCCCATATGGGTCCAGGCTTTTGCAGTCATAACCCGACCTCTGGGGGTTCTTTGTATAAACCCTTGTTGGATGAGATAAGGCTCTATAATATCTTCAATCGCATCACGCGGCTCTGACAAACCGGCTGCAATCGTCTCAATCCCTACAGGTCCACCGCCGAAATTTTCGGCAATCATACCAAGATAGCGTCGATCAAGCTGGTCAAGGCCAAGTTGGTCGACTTCCAAACGCAACAATGCCTCGTTGGCAATATCGCGATTAATTGTTGTAGCCCCGGAAACGGAGGCAAAATCTCTGACCCGGCGCAAAAGTCGGCCGGCAATACGTGGTGTACCGCGTGCACGACGCGCAATTTCCCGCGCCCCGTCTTCGGCAATAGGCATATTGAGAATATGGGCATTGCGTTTGACGATATGCTCGAGCTCGTCAACGGTGTAAAAATTCAGTCTTATCGGAATACCGAAACGATCACGCAAAGGGGTGGTCAGCAAGCCAAGTCTTGTTGTTGCTGCAACAAGGGTAAATTTTGAAAGATCAATTTTGACCGAACGTGCAGCAGGACCTTCGCCAATAATAAGATCAAGCTGGAAATCTTCCATCGCCGGATAAAGTATTTCTTCAACGGCGGGGCTTAAACGGTGAATTTCGTCAATGAAAAGAACGTCGCGCTCCTCAAGGTTTGTCAAAAGCGCCGCAAGATCACCCGCTTTGGCGATGACAGGTCCGGAGGTGGAATGGAAATTGACACCGAGCTCTTTTGCGAGAATTTGCGCAAGCGTTGTTTTGCCGAGTCCGGGAGGACCGACAAACAAAACGTGATCCAAAGCTTCATTACGATTTTTTGCCGCTTCGATGAAAACCTTCAGATTTGCTCTTTGAGCTTCCTGACCGACAAAATCGTCAAGACATTGGGGACGCAGAGAAACGTCACCATCTTCATCACGTTTATTGGCAGAGATCAGGCGTTCATTATTTTCCATGAAAACATTTTACCTTGAAATTTCTTTTAGACCAAGCCGTATCAGCTTTGCCGAATCTGCGTCATTACCCGCTTCACGCAATGCACCGGCAATAGCATTGGCAGCCTGATCACGCGAATAACCCAAATTTTCCAAAGCCGAAACGGCGTCCGATATGGCCTGCGATGTGGCTCCTTCGCCAATTTCCTGTTTCAGGGCCAAATTTTTATCATTGCCGGTAAATTCGGGAACCTTGTTCTTAAGTTCACTGACAATACGTTCGGCTACTTTTTTACCGATTCCGGGTGCGCGGCAGATCATGGCAATATCTTTCAAGGCAATGGCATTGCCAATTTCGGAAGGAGACAATGTACCGACCAGTGCAAGAGCCACTTTTGCACCGACACCTTGCACGGTCTGCAACAGCGCGAACCATTGTTTTTCGGCCTTTGTCGTAAAGCCAAAAAGCTTTATAGCGTCTTCCCGCACTTGTGTTTCAATGAAGAGCGTTATCGCTTCACCAATCTTCGGAAGGCTTCCCAGAACACGCGGGCTTGCAAAGACAATATAGCCAACGCCATGAACATCGACGATCAGATGATCAACATTGATTTCGTCAATAATGCCTTTCAATTTTCCTATCATACCAAAGCTCTCAAACGGTTTTCCAGACTATTGCGGTTATGGGCGTGACAAATAGCAATGGCCAAAGCATCAGCCGCATCGCTTGAATCAAAACTGGCCCGTGGCATCAGAACTTTCACCATCATATGAATTTGCTGTTTTTCACCATGTCCGACGCCAATGACAGCTTTTTTAATGGAATTAGGTGCATATTCGGCAACCGGCAAGCCGGCTTGTGCGGGTGCCAATAATGCAATGCCACGCGCTTGACCGAGCTTCAATGTGGCTGTTGCGTCCTTATTGACAAAAGTTTGCTCGACAGCTGCTTCCTCTGGCATAAAAGAATGGATGATCTTAGAAAGGCCATCGTAAAGCGTAGACAGCCTTGAAGCCAAACTTAATTTATCATCCGAACGTATTGTACCGGATGTAACAAATTTCAGATTATTTCCCAGAACGTCTATGACGCCATATCCTGTACGTCTTAAACCGGGATCAATACCTATAATACGAATCGCTTCAGCCATAATCCGGAACATAAAGCTTTTATGCTCTGTTTTGTAGCAGATTGTGAACAAAAGGGAAACAAAATGAACAGCAAGTTAATTATGCTGAAAGGCTGCTTTGATCATATCGATCTGTTTGTTGACAGGGTTTGACGCGCTCTCTTCATGTTTCAAGGCGCTTTCAACATCACGATCCATATGGCGGACGCGTTCTTCTATACGCAGCGAAAGTTCGACAAGATGTTTGAATTCTTCAGGCAGTTCTTTCCAATTCGGATTTTCGTCGATCAATGAGGGAGTGTTGAGGCAGACCTTTGCTTTTTCCTGGGCAATTTGGTCTTTGGCCATTTCTTTTTCGCGTGCTGCGCGAAATAACAATAGCCATGAAGCAACTTGCATAAGCCGCGTGCTCATACGCATAGCTTCGGCAGCGTAAAGTGAAGAAGCTTCTCCCGAAAGGGTTCGCGAAGCAATTTTTCCATCACCATCAATATAGGCGGCGGTTTTTTCAATCAACGACATTCCTTCGTCATAAAGACGCGAAAATGCGTTGTCGAACGCACCATGTTCAAACATGACAATCATATTGTCGTTATGAAAACCTTGCGGATGCAACCGTTTTACTCCAACTCTTTTTCCCGATTTCAACAATTCCAAAGATAGAAACCTTTTCGGCAATTGTTCCATCAAGATTTGCAGTAACAAAAACTGCACTTTTTTGGATCTTTTCGCAACGAAATCCTTAATGCAAGGTTAACGGCTTCAAAGCGATGAGTCTATAGTGGCATATATCGGTTTGGCCGGACAATTTTTTGGTTCGACCGGCTTTTGTTTCAACCGGATTTTTATCATTGCGGTTTTTCTATTGAACAAGAGACTTGAGTAGCGTTTCTGCAACGAGCTTTGACGAGGTCAATTGGTCCTGATTTCATGCTTTTTGCCAATGTTTATCCGCAAGTTTCGTTGATGAGAGCTTTTCCTGTTGTCCCATCGCTTGAGAGCTGCGCGCCACATAGTAGGTTTGCCCCATCGTTGCAAGTTCTTTGGTTGCGAGTTCTTTTGTGGCGATTTTTATCCATTCGAAATAATAGGCTACGGCAAATTGTATGACGATTCCGGTGGTCAAAAGCAATGTGTCATAATAAAGCCCACCGGGATTTACTATTTTAAGAACCTGGCTCGCCATGGCCAGAATAGTGCCGGCGACAAAGACAGCAAGACTGTGTTTACCCAGTATGGAAAGGGGATGATTGCTTCTGACCTTAGCGAATTTGTTTAGCGGTGTGATTGTGGCAATAAGATAGGCCAACGCCAGAATATGGAGAAGACGTGGCAGAGAAAGAAAAGTCTTGTTAAAACCGGCAAGTGTCGTGGGAAGTCCCATTGTCGGATTAATCCACCACCAGCCGAGGCGTACCCACAGACATGAGATGACGAGATAGCTTGCTGCGGCAATCACGAGAAGAGGATGGTTAGGAAGTCTGCCACCCTTTTTGATATAAATTGTTGTTGCACAGCCGATAACAAACAGGAATTGCCATGAAAGCGGATTGAGAAACCATACGCCCTTGGTCGGGAAGTTATGCGGTGCAATGCCATAAAACCCTGCTATGAGATATAGTATAAAGGACAGGGCAAGCAGAAGTTTGAGCGATTTTATCGCAAGGTAAAGTATAAAAGGTGTCGCCAGAACCAGAACAAGATAAAGCGACAATATATTGTTGTAGCCGAGCTGGTGACCAAGTGTGACGAGACCAAGTAACGATGATGCGGGGTCTTTTAACAAAGGCGGTATATTGTTGAGATGCAAAAATTCAGGTCGTTGAAAAAATAATGCTGCGGCGACAAAAATTGCCAGACTCATCAATGTTGTCAGTATGTGGGCTGAATAAAGAGTAGCCGAGCGGCGTAAAAGTTTTAAAGAAATGAGCAACCGGTTTTGTCCGAAAAATTTGCTGCCATAGGCCAAGCCGACAGATATTCCGGAAATAAGAACAAAAGCTTCTGCCGAATCGGAAAACCCGAAATGCTTGTGGGTCAGCCACTCGTAAATTGTGCCTGGGACATGGTTTATGAAAATGGTCAGCAATGCCAATGCACGAAAGACATCAATTCGGGTGTCCCTTTTAGACATTGTCATTTGCTTCATAGAATTCTAATCCCTGTTGACCAAACGGCCGATCAAATAAAATTTGCTCAATGCGTCATTATCTGATTTGCCGGCAATTTGAAGTCGAAATATGACAATGCATAATCACATTTCTTTCCAAGGTGAAATCATTGTAAGAAATGATTAGTGTGGAAATGATAGATTCGCCCTAATTCGTCCTTTTTATAGACCTAAATGATAATGCCATGAGTAAAGAGATAAATCACCTACGCCAAAGACTTGTGATGACACTTGACGTGCGTCGCAACATAAAGGCTGATCTGTTGATGGATGTTCTCGATAAAGGTGATTTTGCTAGCCTCATTGTTTATGATTCGCAAAATGATACGACATTTCTACAGCAACAGGCCGAATTGCTCGTAAACGCAATCGAGGCAAAGTCTATAGCTTTTCTCGTTTCTAATGATAGCCGCATTGCCGGTCGTATTCATGCGGATGGAATTCATCTCGAAGGCACGATTGAGGACCTGCGCTCCCTCCTTGAGCGCCGTCATGATTCAATGATTATCGGCTTTGGTAATTTGCGTGACAAGCACAATTCTATGTTGAGTGGCGAATGTGAGCCGGACTATTTGATGTTTGGTAAACTTGGAGCCGACAAAAAACCGGCTCCTCACCCGCGCAATATAGCACTTTCATCGTGGTGGGCTGAAGTTATGGAAATTCCGGCAATTGTTCAGGCCGGTTCCGACATTGCGACATTTCGCGAAGTGATTGAAACGAAAGCCGAGTTTATTGCTGTTGAAGACATTATTTTTGGTCACGAAAACCCACAACAATCAGTGCATCAAATTATGCAGTTGATTGAAGAGTGCGATGTTCTCGACGGGGAGCTTGCTGAATGAAAACATTCACAAGCAAACTATTGGGTGCGTTTTTTCTGATGCTCTTCGCCGGTGGTTCATGGGGCAATGCCGAGGACGCCCGTTCGGATAAAGGTGCAAAGCCTGTAACACCGCAACAAACGGGAGAAAATAATTTAAAAGCCGGTCAATATGACAGTGCCTATGATAATTATATGGCAGGAAATTATAAAACGGCATTTCTGGAAGCCTTGAAAAGAGGCGAAGAAGGTGATGCAACAGCTCAAACACTGTTGGGGCGTATGTATATGGAAGGCTATGCCGTTGCAATTGACGGGGCGCGGGCAGCTCTATGGTTTGGACGCGCTGCCAAACAGGGCGACCCGCAGGCAGAACTGCGTTACGGGCTGTTGGTTTTCAACGGGACCTATGTTCCCAAAGACCAGTCATTAGGTGAGGAATATATAAAAAAAGCCGCAGATGCCGGTGTACCTGAAGCCTATTTTTATTACGGGCAATTATTGTTGAACAAATCCGATAGTGATGACGCTTTGGAAACCAGTCTCAACTATTTTTTGAAAGGGGCTGCACGAGGCAATCCGGATTCGGCATTTGCGGCAAGCCAGATATTGGCGCGTGGTACGCCAAAACGTCCGCGTGATGACAATAATGCACGCAAATTACTGGAGGCAGCTTCTGCAAAAGATCATGTTCCGGCGCAAATTACTTTGGCCAAATGGATGGTTGAAGGGCGCGGTGGTCCGCGCGATTATGATGGGGCGTTCAATTTGCTCTTAATGGATGCAAGCAAGATGATTGCTCCGGCCCAGATCAATCTTGCGAGGCTCTATCGCGATGGTATCGGAACCGAGGGGGATATTGTAAAAGCCGCCGCTTGGTATATGGTAGCCAAACAGGCTAAAATGGAAGCCCCAGATCTCGAAAATATGTTGGAAGGCATGTCAGATGAGCAATTGGCAACAGCCCGCCAAAAAGCAGAACAGCTTATGCCGACACTTTAAAGTTCAGGCATGTCCCTAAATTTGAAGCCGCGCCCCTTGCTTAAAGACTTTTTTTATGGTCTTGAACAGATTAATCAAGAACATTTTCAAATGTCCTTATTCCACAATAATCTAATGTCGGATAAAAAAGATGAAGATCAATGGTAATGAAATCCGCCCGGGTAATGTGATTGAACATAATGGCAGCCTCTGGGTTGCAGTCAAATGCAATGCAGTCAAACCGGGAAAAGGTGGTGCATTCAATCAGGTCGAATTGAAAAACCTGCTTGATGGAACAAAATTGAATGAACGTTTCCGTGCAGCTGAAACTGTTGAAAAAGTAAGACTTGAGCAGAAGGACTATACGTTCCTTTACGAGCAGGGTGACGCACTTGTTTTCATGGATTCGGAAACTTTCGAACAACTGGAGTTGCAAAAAGATTTTGTTGGCGAGCGTGCAGCTTTCCTTCAGGATGGCATGAAGGTCACAGTTGAACTTTATGAAGAAAAGCCGATCGGCATCGATTTGCCGGATCAGGTCACATTGACGATTACTGAAGCGGATCCGGTTGTTAAGGGGCAAACAGCTGCTTCTTCCTATAAGCCGGCCGTTCTGGAAAATGGCATCCGCATTCTTGTGCCGCCGTTTATTTCTTCAGGCGAGAAAGTGGTTGTCGATACAAACGAGCTTATTTATCTGCGTCGTGCAGATTAAGGATTGGTTTGATGGCGCGTTCAGCGATAATGAATGTCATGGTACAAGCGGCAATGAAAGCGGGGCGGTCGCTTGCCCGTGACTATGGTGAGGTACAAAATCTTCAGGTGTCCTTGAAAGGTCCGGCCGATTATGTCAGCCAGGCCGATCGACGCGCAGAAGATATTGTCAGGACAGAGCTTTTGAAAGCGCGTCCGGATTATTGTTTTCTCATGGAAGAATCAGGCGAGATCAACGGGAGCGATACCCAACATCGTTTTATTGTTGACCCGCTTGACGGGACAACCAATTTCCTTCACGGCATACCTTTTTTCGGCGTTTCGATTGCATTGGAACGTCAGGGACAGATTGTTGCCGGTGTGATTTATAATCCCGCAATGGATGAACTCTTCACTGCCGAGCGCGGTGGTGGCGTGTTTTTAAATGACAGGCGTATGCGGGTTGCCAATCGCCGCAAGCTCGAAGATTGCGTTATCGGAACAGGTATTCCCCATCTTGGTCGTGGGCATCATGGCGAATATCTTGTTGAACTGCGCAATGTGATGGCCGAAGTGGCAGGTATCCGGCGCATGGGTGCGGCAGCAGTTGATCTTGCTTATGTTGCAGCCGGTCGTCTTGACGGTTTTTGGGAAGATAACCTCCAGCCATGGGATATGGCAGCCGGCCTTTTGATGGTTCGGGAAGCTGGCGGTTTTGTCAGCGATAAGGATGGCGGGCAGAATATCTTCGGGAAAAAGAATATTGTTGCCGGAAACGAGCTTATTCATAAAGCACTGATGAAGACGATTAAAAAGCCGATCTGATGGCTAAGCTCTGTTCAAAAAATTCTATCAAATTCTATTCCCGCTTTTTTGAAAGCGGGAATTTTTTTGAGTTAAATCCTGCACATACTTGTTTCGCTTGAGATGTTCTCACTTCATAAATCACCACCAGCAGCGGCTTGTTCCTTTTTCAACCGGTAGCAGGCAACAAGCGAACGGATCGGATCGGGAATAATAAAGCTCGGATGACTGTTCTCGCGGATGAAGCGGATTTCTTCATTATCGTCACCAGAAATAAAGTCCGCCGCGCAAACACCGAGATACGTACCTTTTGCTACGCCAACGCCGTTACAGCCATTCAAAACCATGATGTTTTCGGCAGGTTTATGGAAAACATAATTCTGGTTAAGAGTAACGGCAATCATTCCGCCCCAGGTGTATTCAAACGGGATATGGGAAAGCTCGGGAAAACGGTTTTCAAACGAACGCCTATGGTGGGTCAAGGCAAAGTCGAGATCATCTTTGGAAGTTGTCAGTGTCGGGGCAAAACGCAATATATTACGAATAAAGATGCGGTGGTCGGGTGTATAGCGCACTGTTGTGCCTGCCGGATGAGCCGATGTAATGCCCCAAGGTTTTACATTGGAAAAATGCTTTTCCAAATCATCAGCCTCAAGCGGTTTTGTCAGGCTGGCATAAGTATAAACGGGCGCAAGGCGGTGTTTTTCATAGCCGAATTCACTGTTAAAAATATTACCTGCCTCGAAGATAAATTTTGCCGTAATACGCCCGCGGGTGGTTCTAATCAAATGCTTGGAACCATAGGTGATTTCTGTAACGGGTGTTTGCTCAAAAAGGCTGACAGAAGGTGGCAAGGCTTTGGCAATACCACGGATAAGTGCGGCAGGATTAACAAGAACATTGCCCTTTGTATAGATTGCCCGTTGATAATAGGTAGTTCCCAATCGTTTCGCTAAATCGTCTCCGGCAATATCCTGATAATCAAACCCGTCATTTTTGAGTTGTGCGGCAAAATGGTCCAGATTGCCGAGGTTTCTTCTTTCGTGGGCGGCCATATATTTACCGCTCTCCTGCCAATCACAGGAAATAGCAAAACGGTCTTTAAAATCACGCAAACGCTTTATGGCAAATTTATTCAATGCATAAAGGCGCCGGTCATGATCGGGGGTTGTTTTGCCGCCATCCACATTGTGAGGGACATCAATGATAAAGCCGGCATTTCGTCCCGAAGTTCCTTCGCCGACTTTGAGTGCGTCAATAACAGCAATTTTTGCATCGGGTTGCCGTTCGGAGAGCCGATGAGCCAAGGAAAGGCCGATAAAGCCCGCTCCGATAATCACAAAATCAAAGTCTTTATTTTCTTCAAAGCTTTTGCCAATCGTCTCGTCGTGATCGGGCGATGTGGCAAACCAACCTGAAACGCCGTCGATTTTCGGCTCCACGCGAATCTGAACCATAGTCTGGCCTGTTTTTAAATTCCTGTATTTTCTTTTGCCGTATTGTCGTTAATGCGAGAATTGTAGTTTCGCCAAGCGCGCATAAAGGCCGTTTTGCGCAACGAGTTCGTCATGTGTGCCTTCTTCGACAATAGCACCTTTATCAAGAACAACAATTCTGTCAGCTTTCAAAACTGTTGCCAAACGGTGGGCAATAACCAGTGTTGTGCGATTTTTCATTAATCCTTCAAGTGCTCTTTGTACAAGCATTTCGTTTTCCGCGTCGAGTGCGGATGTTGCTTCGTCAAGCAAAAGAAGCGGTGCATTGCGCAAAATTGCACGTGCAATGGCTATGCGTTGTTTTTGTCCGCCTGAAAGGGTAATGCCACGCTCGCCAACTTCAGTTTCAAAACCATCTTTTAAATTGTGAATGAAGTCGAGTGCATGGGCAGCCTCTGCCGCTTCTTCGATAGCTTTATTATCGGCCAAAGGATTACCAAAAGCGATATTTTCCCGCAAAGTTCCATCAAAAATGGCGACATCTTGCGGTACATAGGCAATGCGTGAGCGTAAATCCTCAAGCTTGACTTTGGAAATTTCCGTCCCGTCGAAAGTAATATTGCCGCTATCGGGATCATAAAAGCGCAAGATCAATGAAAAAATTGTACTTTTTCCACCGCCGGAGGGGCCAACAAAAGCTACCGTTTCGCCGGCTTTGATCGAAAAGGTCAAATTGTGCAAGACAGGTTGTGATTTTCTGGTCGGATAGGCAAAATCAACATGATTGAAGTTGATTGCACCCCGTGCCGGTTCCGGCAGTTTTAACGGAGTGGCGGGAACAGTAATTGCGGTTTTTTCAACAAGCAGTTCGGCAAGTCTTTCTGCCGCACCTGTTGCCTGTGCAAGCTCGGCGCCAACTTCCGATAATTGGCCGAATGCGCTTGCACCGAAAACCGCATAGAGCACGAATTGCCCCAATGTTCCGGCCGTCATCGTTTTATTCAAGACATCGTTCGAGCCAATCCATAACACCGCTACAACGCTGCCAAAGACAAGGAAAATGGCAAAAGCGGTTAAAAACGCGCGCGACAGAATGGAGCCGCGTGCCGATTGGAAAGCCCGTTCGATCAATTGGGAAAAACGTTTATTGACATTTTGTTCGGCTGTAAAAGCCTGAATGGTGCGGATAGCACTCACCTGTTCGGAAGCAAGAGCTGTTGCATCGGCAAGGCGGTCTTGTGCGAGGCGGGTTCTTTTGCGTACTTTGCGACCGAAAACAATAAGTGGAATAACAACAATGGGAATTGCGACAAGCACCATTGCCGACAGTTTCGGACTGGTCACAATCATCATGATAATGGCGCCGACGGCCATAATGATGTTACGCAAGAAAACCGAAGCTGTAGCACCGACTGCCGATTTTACTTGTGTTGTATCGGCAGACAAGCGCGAGATAATTTCACCGGAACGGGATTTATCGAAAAATTCCGGTGACAGGTTGATAATATGGGAAAAAACATCACGCCGGAGATCGGCCACCACATGTTCTCCCAAAGTAATCACCGAATAATACCGTCCGGCTGAAGCAAGAGCAAGAATTGCAGCAAGCAGAAACAGCACCGCAAAATAGGAATTGATCATGGTGCCGTTGCTTAAACTAAAGCCATGATCAAGCATACGGCGGATTGCAATCGGAAGTGCCAACATGACAAGGGCTGCAACAATCAAAGAAACAGCAGCCGAAAAGGCAAGTTTTTTATAGCGGAATACATAAGGTTGCAGTGCTGATAATGGACGCAAGCTATGTTTTTTCGGGGCAGATAGTCTTTTTTCGCCATTTTCCATGCTGTTCTTCTTATCCATATTCTATTGTGCCCTTGTGCTATCGTTCGTGCTGTTGTATAGGCAACACCAGATTTTTATCAAAGTCCGGCCACGCCCGGGCTTTGTTTATCAAATTGATGAACGGATGGCATCATGAAAATACACCATGTAACCGTTCGTTACCGTTAGAAGCAGGAAGTTTGCGTCATGAAAGCTGATATTCATCCCGATTACCACACCATCAAGGTTGTGATGACAGATGGCACCGAGTATTTCACCCGCTCCACATGGGGCAAAGAGGGTGATACTATGAATCTTGATATTGATCCGAGAACACATCCGGCATGGACTGGTGGTTCACAGACCCTCGTTGATCGTGGTGGTCGTGTTTCTAAGTTCAAAAACCGTTTTGGCAATCTCGGCCTTTAATCAGTTTCTATTTTCCTCTAAAACCCGCCAATCCGGCGGGTTTTTTATTTTTTTAAACATCACAGTTATTCTGATAGTTACGGTATTGTCTAACTGCACATCTGAAACGGATGTTGAAAGACTTGGTTGTCACCGCAGACAAGAAGATAAAGGTCGAGAAAAATTATAACTATCTTTAGGTAAAAACCTGCCCTCGAAAAGAAGCTACTTTTTAAAAAGCAACCGACTTTTAAGCAGGAGATAAATTTGGCGATTGGAAGATAAATTCACCGCCTCAATAAAATCCGGCGAACGGAAAATAAATTCGCCGCCTCAATAAAAAACCGGCCCTCGGGAGGTTTAAAAAACACCCGAAAGCCGGAACAATTCAGTTGGAAACTTCAAGAATAAAATTATTCGGCGGCAAGCTTTGCCATGACTTCGTCACTGACTTCGAAATTGGCATAGACGTTTTGGACGTCATCATCTTCTTCCAAGGTAGAAATCAGACGAAGAACCGATTCGGCTTTTTCTTCATCAACCGGTGTTGTTGTTGTCGGCTTCCAGACGACTTTGACCGATTCGGCTTCGCCAAGTGCTGCTTCCAGTGCTTTGGAAACTTCGCCAACATTTTCAAAAGCGCAGGTAATGACGTGTTCATCTTCATCGGACTGGACATCATCGGCACCTGCTTCAATGGCAGCTTCCATAACTTTGTCTGCGTCACCGGCTTCCGGTTTATAAACAATTTCGCCAACGCGATTGAACATGAAGCCGACCGAACCTGTTTCACCCAATGCACCACCTGCTTTGGTGAAAGCGGCACGAACATTGGAAGCAGTACGGTTGCGATTATCTGTCAAAGCTTCGACAATAACAGCAACGCCGGCCGGACCGTAACCCTCGTAACGGACTTCTTCATAATTTTCGCTATCATTACCGGCAGCCTTTTTAATTGCCCGTTCGATATTGTCTTTCGGCATGGACTGGGCTCTCGCATTTTGCACAGCCAAGCGTAGACGGGCATTCATCGCCGGATCCGGCACACCAAGCTTGGCCGCAACGGTTATTTCGCGGGCGAGTTTGGAAAACATCTTCGAGCGCATCGCATCCTGACGACCTTTGCGATGCATAATATTCTTAAACTGTGAATGGCCTGACATAGATCACCTTTCGGTTTTCACCGACAGCGAGCCTTGGAATGATCGAAGTATCCTGTCGGACAATGTTCTAATAAAAATCTGAATGAGCGCCTTATACGGAAAACGAGTGAAAAGGTAAAGAGTTGCGCATCTTTCACCAAAAATCCGGCAAGCATTCTTCCAATCGTGGTCCAAGCCGCAAGGCGGATACTTTTTCTGCAAGCCCTGTACGGTCGGAAATTTCAACAGCCAGACCGCAAATGGTAGCGGGCCCGCTTGCCGGTTCATAGCGACCACGCGATATTTTGGTGACAAAACGGTTGAGCGGCTCTTCTATATCCATACCGAGTGACGAATCATAATCGCCACACATACCGGCATCCGACATAAACGCCGTACCGCCACTAAAGATCTGGTAATCGGCTGTCGGAACATGGGTATGGGTGCCCACCACCACACTGGCGCGACCATCAAGAAAATGGCCGAAACATTGTTTTTCGCTTGTGGCTTCGGCATGGAAATCAAAAATCACGGCATCGGCTTGTTCGCCGAGCGGACATTCGCCAACAATGCGTTCGGCTGCCTCGAACGGATCGTCAAGATCAGGATGCATAAATACCCGCCCCATAACATTGGCAACAAGCACACGCGCACCGTTTTTTGCTATATAGACACCCGAACCTTTGCCTGCCGTTCCTTTCGGGAAATTTGCAGGTCTTAAAAACCGGTCGGCATGATCGGCATAATTTAAAGTTTCTTTCTGGTCGAAAGCATGGTTACCGGTGGTAACAACATTTGCACCGGCTTCCAGTGTTTCATTATAGATTTTTTCGGTAATGCCAAAACCGGAAGCAGCATTTTCTCCGTTAACGACAACAAAGTCGAGTTTAAGACTTGATATCAAACCGGGTAGCTTCTGGAACACTGCTGTGCGGCCGGATTTGCCAACCATGTCACCTAAAAATAAAAATCTCATAATTTTGCTCTAAACATATTTTAAAATGATCTTAAACCACTTTCAGTCAGTATCATTACCAATTTTTGATCATGTGGTTCGGCCGGAATTGACGAAACTTCCTGACAATCGAAAGCAAGTCCGATCAATAACGGGTTATGCCCGTTTTCTCTCAAGCTTGCAATTGCCCGATCATAATAACCGGCACCATAACCAATTCTGTTTCCTTTGCTGTCAAAAGCCGAAAGCGGAACGAGGAGTGTTTCCGGCTCGACGATTTTCGCTTCTTCGGATGGCCCTATGGTACCAAAGCCCATATCAACGAGTTTTCCCTCATCATCGAAAATTCTGAAAACCATTTTTGTTTTATTGATAATGGCAGGTAGAGCCAGTGTAATGCCATGTTCTTTTAGCGCCAACATAATCGGACGCGGGTCGATTTCGCTTTTGATTGGCCAAAACCCTGCAACAGTTTTGCCATTCAAAATGGCGAGGAGTTTTTGAAGCTCATTAACGAGTTTTTGCGAAATAATAACGCGCTGTTTCTCCGGTATCCGGTCGCGTCTTGCCAGTGCTTCCTGTCGAAGTGTTTTTTTGCTGATTGTCATATTTCCAGAAACTATTTGCATTTATGACGATTTTTTCAAATCCTGCCGGATGATTTGCAGGTCAAAATTCGGTTTAACGTCAACGATAATGGACGATCATTCGGTTTTGTCAAAGCGGTTTTACAAAATCTTGCCAAGAGAACAGTGGAAATCGCCAAAGCTCATTGAATGATTGGTGATACAACATTGTTAATTGGCAGATGTTCTGGACATTACGATGGTGCCACAAAGCGGACAACTGTCTGGCAGCAAGCCGCATAATATTCCATCATTTTGTAAAACAGTAATTTTTAAACGACACTCGAATTATTTGTTTAGACAAACATAAAACGGAAGTTTGTTTATTGCTTTGAATGTTTTTTCATAAATTTTTGAATTGTCGGAATTCTTTCAAGAAATACCAACAACGAAATAATCGGAAAATTGGCAATTCGATGGATAATTACGGGAATGGATAATGATGACGGGACGGAACAGCCAGTTACATAAAGTGCCTACGGAAAACATCAAGGTTCAAGTGAGGGGTAGAAGAAAACTTACGGAACCTGAAACGGGAAAGAACCTATGAGGGCAAACGAATGATCGCTTGTAAGGAGAGCAATTTGAAAGAAGAAAGTGGCGATCCGCAGCAACCGGTGGAATGTATTTGATCCCGGGAAACCTACAACGTAGGTGGGCGCCATATGAAAAGGCCCACGAGCCTAATCAGGGACAGCTCCCTTAGAGATCAATAAGGCCCCGGGGATGCAGTTATTCCTGTCGAGAAGAGCAGAACGCCTCGGCCAATATAGGTGAAGTCCCGGCTTGTTACCAGTCCACAATCAGGTTTTTGAAACTTAATTTTCAAGTTTTGCTTAAACCCCGAAATTTTTAAAGAAATCAGATAGCCCGTCCGGTTTGATCTTCGAGGATGTCGCCAACACGTTTTTGCGCGCGTTGCATTTGCGGATAAATTTTCAATGCATCTTCATAAGCTTCAAGGGCAAGTTTATTTCGTCCGGTCATTTCCAGAATCGATCCGACGAGAAACAGGGCATTGTAATTTCTGGGTTCCAATGAAAGCGAGCGGTGAAGATCACTCATTGCGAGCGTCAAGTCATTCAATTGCACATGAACGGCTGCACGGCGCGCCCATCCTTCAGCATAATCGGGTTTTAAGGCTACCACATTATCAAGAAAATCAAGCGCCATAGCATAATCTTGCTGGTTAATACCATCTTCAGCCCATTGCATAAGAAGATCAATCGTATCACTTCCCGATTGCGACCATAGGCCCTGAATCTGACGACTGATTTTCGCCGCTTCCTTTTGATTGGCGGTTCTTTTCAAAACAGCAAGTAAACGGTCAAGTTCAGCCTGCTTTTTTTGTGCCGCATTCTGATCTTTTCCAAGATCAGGCAATGCTTCTTCCCGAGATGGCTTATCGGGAATCATATCTTCCGGCGATAATGGCGGAGAATCAGGGTCTTCTTGTGGCGGAAGTTCCGGCAGACCTTGAGAAAACACTAAAGAAGGCGACATAGCCGTTATAATGGACAGAGAAATTATGAAAAAACGAATTTTCCATTTATTCATTATTATTTCCTCTGTCAGGGCGGTTTCTCTTTGTCACATGAAGTCCGCGACAGATGAGTTTGTTTTTCAACGCCCGCCGCATATTATGGCGGCGATATTATAATGATGAGGGAATTGGAGCAATGGGCAAATATAGCCCAAAATAAAAAAGGCCCCCTAATGGAGCCTTTTTAAATCATATATCGAATAATCAACCCTGACGGGCTTTAAAACGCGGGTTGGTCTTATTGATAATGTAAATACGACCTTTGCGGCGAACCATGCGGTTGTCGCGGTGACGACCCTTGAGCGCTCTGAGCGAATTTTTAATTTTCATTTCAATCACCGTTTGTATAACCCGTCGCCGGGTAAAAGGATTGGACCCATAATCGGGCTTGAATTTCGTCGGTCAAATAGCCTGACGACAGAGGGTTTGTCAACTCTAAATCACGCAAAAATAGTGTTTCTATTGTCAAACTCTATCAAGAATCAAACTTTGGAGACGTTCAATCCTGTCGTTTTGCTGTTATTCGGCACGACCGGTCAGTCTGACAATATGCCCCATTTTTCTTCCGGCTCTCAATTCTGCTTTCCCGTAAAGGTCGATGAAAGTTTGCGGTTCAGCCAATAATTCGGGCAGACGTTTCACATCCTCGCCAATCAAATTTTCCATTACACAATTGCTATGCCGCGTTGTTTTCCCCAAGGGAAGACCGGTGACTGCACGTATATGCTGTTCGAATTGCGAGATAAGGCAGGCTGCTTCTGTCCAGTGGCCGGAATTATGAACGCGCGGTGCCAATTCATTGGCCAAGACCGAGCCATCTTTGAGAACAAAAAATTCCACTCCGATCACACCGATATAATCGAGTTCGTGAAGGACCGTTTTTGCTGCCTTTTGCGCTGCCTCGACGGTCTTTTTGTCAATAGAAGCCGGAACGGTCGATGTTCTTAAAATGCCGTCACGGTGAACATTTTCAGGGCAATCATAAAAGGCAATATTGCCATCAAAATCACGGGCGGCAATCACCGATATTTCTTTTTTGAACGGAACAAATCCTTCAAGAATGGCAGGCGCATTCCCGATATCGGCAAGCGCTTGATCAATTTCTTCTTCGGTCGGATTATCAAGCCGCACCTGTCCTTTGCCATCATAACCGAATCGTCGTGACTTCAGAATGCCTTTGCCGCCAACATTGCCGAGACCGGCAATCAGCATTTGACGATTGTCGACAAGAAACCACGGAGCCGTTTTGATGCCGCTATCGTTCAGAAATTTCTTTTCGGTAAAGCGATCCTGAGAAACTTCGAGTGCTGCCGGTTTTGGCAAAACAGTGGCTTTTTTAGCAAGTCGGTCAACGGCGCGAGCAGGAACATTCTCGAATTCGTAAGTGATCACATCGGATAAATTGGCGAGTTCATCCAAAGCTTTTTCATCATCATAATTTGCAACAATTTGACGATTGGCTGTTTGTGCGGCGGGGCAATCCGGCGTCGGCTCAAGAATAATTGTATGAAATCCAAGCCGCGCAGCGGCACTTGCCATCATACGGGCAAGCTGCCCACCACCGATAATGCCGATTGTATCTCCTGGTTCAAGATTTTTCATTTTTTCACCTCATCGACGGGAAATTCCGAAACACTGGCCGTTTGATTGGCTCGCCATTCATCAAGCCGACCGGCAAGGGCTTTGTCAGAAAGCGCAAGAACAGAAGCGGCAAGGAGTGCGGCATTGATGGCACCCGATTTTCCAATGGCAAGTGTTCCGACCGGCACACCCGCCGGCATTTGCACAATGGAAAGAAGCGAATCCTGCCCCGATAATGCGCGCGACTGTACCGGAACACCAAACACCGGAAGACTGGTCATTGCGGCAGTCATTCCCGGCAAATGGGCAGCGCCTCCGGCACCCGCAATAATAATCTTGAAATCGGCCTTTTTGGCGCCTTTGGCAAAATTATACAAGCGATCAGGAGTGCGATGAGCCGAAACGATTCTTGCTTCATAACTGATGCCGAGACTTTTTAGCGTTTCAGCAGCATGGCGCATTGTTTCCCAATCGGATTGGCTGCCCATAATAATGGCAACGTCATGTGTTTTCGTGCCCATGTTTTTTCCTGTCATAGTATTTATGCAATGATATCGGGAATAATACGATCTTCAAGTTTTTGCAGTTGATCTTTAATCGCCAATTTCTTTTTTTTCATCCGCTGGATTTGTAACTGGTCACAGCCTGTTTTTATCATTGCGTCAATTGCTGCATCATAATCTGCATGTTCCTGCTTCAATTTTGCAACAGCCAATTTGACATCAACCTGTTCCTGTTCAGACATTTAGCGGCCGTCCTATTTTGCATGGGGCTTGTTCATCGGGCATTGTTGTCGCCCATCGTCATTTTTTCGCCTATACCACGAAAGAAAAATTGCGAAAATGTTTAATTGCCAAAATCTGTGGTAATTCATTTTAAAGTCGACAATTAATGTTAAAGATGCCAAGCTATTCTTTGCCGATTAGAAAAGGCTTCGCAAGAATTATGAAGTTAATATCAAAGAAATAAGGAGCATAGTTATGGCAACTGAAGCACATCTGGCATCTTTGGAACGTAAGCACCAGGAGCTTGAAACAAAAATCGACAAAGCCATGGCTTCGCCTTCGGCTGATGATCTTGCCATTAATGAACTCAAACGGAAGAAGCTTGCTCTCAAGGACGAGATCGAAAAACTCAAAACGCTTTAGTTTTAATTGATTGTTTAAAGTTTTATCGATTGTTTGAAACAGGTTACAAAATTATTTTGTCCTGAATGAAACTTGCATGAAGGAAAGGGGGGAGATTTTCCCTTTCCGGACAAGGTGTATTTTCACATCAAACGAGGCGTTTTTTTATAACACGGTTTTGTAAATTGTTTACAGAAGTTTCACTGGCTACTTGTACAATGTGCCGTTAAAAATAATGTACAAGTTTTTTTGACAATCACTCTTTTGGCTTAAGCCTTATTTCTTGCTATTACTTCCTTGAACATGAATTTCCCGATATCATAGGGGGACATAAAGTTTTTGTTACGCAAAAATGGTTCTGGATAAAGGGAAATTGCACGGAAATAGACTTTGCGGGGGAGAAGACCATGTGTCATGAAAGACATTTACACATAAAATGCCAGAGCAAGACTGTTATGTCAGGGCAAGATTGGCACGAATGTCGGAAGTTTGAAGAAAGGGTTTACAATGACTGTCTCGAAAAAGACAATGAAGGCTATTGAAATTGCCGGTAAAGGCGGGCCCGAAGTGCTCAAACTCGTTGATGTCAACATTCCGGACATAAAGAATAATGAAGTTCTTGTGCGTGTTCGTGCAGCCGGTGTGAACCGTCCGGATGTTTTTCAGCGAATGGGGAGTTATCCGCCGCCGGAAGGAGCCTCGCCACTACCGGGCTTGGAGATTGCCGGTGAAATTGTCGAGCTTGGTGGTGCAGTCAAACAATGGAAGATTGGTGACAAAGTCACGGCGCTGATTGCCGGTGGTGGTTATGCCGAATATGCGACTGTTGCGGCCGATAATGTTTTGCCTGTTCCGGAAGGCTATGATTTTATCAAAGCGGCGGCTCTGCCTGAAACTTTCTTTACCGTCTGGAGCAATGTGTTTGATCGCGCACATTTGAAATCGGGTGAAGTTTTTCTTGTTCATGGTGGCACTTCGGGCATTGGTACGACAGCTATCCAATTGGCAAAAGCTTTCGGTGCCAAGGTAATTACAACAGCGGGGACTGATGACAAATGCGAAGCTTGTTTGAAACTCGGCGCCGATCTTGCAATCAATTATAAAAACGAGGACTTTGTGAGCAAAGCTCAGGAATTCACCGGTAAAAAAGGTGTCAACGTAATCCTTGATATGGTCGGGGGAGACTATGTCAACAAGAATTACAAAATTGCTGCTCCTGAAGGGCGCATTGTGCAGATTGCCAATCTTTCCGGCTCTATGGCAACAGTCAATCTCAACTATATTTATGTAAAGCGGCTTATTCATACCGGCTCGACGTTGAGGGCACGTGACACAGCCTTCAAAGCTGCCATTGCCGCGCAATTAAAGGAAAAAGTCTGGCCGCTCCTGGAAACGCAAAAAGTTCATCCGGTTATTGATAAGGTTTTTCCGCTTGCAGAAGCCGCCAAAGCCCATGAACGCATGGAATCAAGCGCCCATATCGGCAAAATTATTCTCCAAATCGATTGAGGGGACTTGCGAGTTTCACCTCATGTCTTGTCGTTTTATAAAATTCGGTTTATAAGGCTTGGCGAATTCCCGGAAAATGTGGTCTATTCCACGTCCCGCCTCACCGGAGCGGGCGAACGAGAGGATAATGTTATGGCAACACAACTATTGATGCCCAAAGCTACAGCCGTTTGGCTGGTTGATAATACGGCGCTTTCTTTTGACCAGATCGCCGCTTTTTGCAAGTTGCATCCATTGGAAGTCAAAGCGATTGCCGATGGAGAATCAGCACAAGGCATCAAAGGGCTTGATCCGATTATTACCGGTCAATTGACGCGTGATGAAATTGAACGCGGCGAAAAGAATAATGATTACCGCCTGAAAATTTCCGAGCCCAAAGTTCGCCTTCCGGAAAACAAGCGTAAAGGACCGCGCTATACACCGCTTTCAAAGCGTCAGGACCGTCCGAATGCTATTTTGTGGCTGGTGCGCAATCATTCCGAATTGAAAGACGCGCAGATTGCCCGTTTGATCGGCACGACCAAATCGACAATCGAGCAAATCCGCAATCGTACGCACTGGAATTCGGCAAATTTGACGCCGATGGATCCGGTAACACTCGGGCTCTGCTCGCAAATCGAACTTGATATAGAAGTTGAAAAAGCCGCCAAGAACCGTCCGGCAGTTACACCGGAAGACGGCACATTATTGCCGGCTTCGGCTACCGAGAATCTTGAAATCAATGATAACAAGGATGAAGAGTTAGATGCAGATAAGGTTTTTGCCAAGCTTTCATCTCTTAAAAGTGATAATCACGACGATAACTGAGTTTTTTACCAGTCAAGCTGTCAGCCTTGATTGATTTGGCAAATAAACTATTTGTTTTACCCCGCAATTTGAAAAAATTGCGGGTTTTGTTTATCGAAAACTTAGCTCTATCGGTCAAATAACGACAATTTTTTACGTTTTCGTTATAATATTTTTATTATCTATAACTATTTATAAGAAGTTATAAGTTAAATTTTAAAATGATAAATTCATTAAATTGCTTTTTAACACATGGAATATTGTTTCTTCGTGGTGGCTTTTCCAGTAAAGTCAGATTTTAATTATCCTGCAAAATCGAACTCATAGACTCGTTAAAATTATGCCGTTCAGACATGTTTTTAATTAGCCGACTTATCATTACTAAAAATTAACCATCCTTATCTATTGATATCGTCGAAGCAAACGCGCCGGAATATTCAAGTTTTGGCCTTTGTTTCAACAAATTTAAACGTCATAGAAATAACGTGAAGCAGGGAAATATCGTGAAGCAGGTCTATCGGTAAATCTGATGCTTCAGTTATTTTGACGGGAAGTAAAGAATTTTGCTTAAGACCGCCCGGTGAAAAGATGCCGGGCGTTTGGATTCAGGGATTAACACATTATGCCGGGAATAGAATTAGCGAGTCCAGCGTCGGTAGGAATCTGGAGCCTGTTCATGCAGGCCAATTGGGTTGTAAAAGCTGTCATGATCGGCTTGCTATTGGCATCTATCTGGAGCTGGGCAATCATTATTGATAAATTGATTGCCTATAGTCGCATTCGTCATGCGATGAACCGTTTCGAGCAGATTTTCTGGTCCGGCCAATCGCTTGAGGACTTGTATAGAAATTTGAGCGAAAGGCGGGTTTTTGGCATGGGAGCCATTTTTATGGCGGCTATGCGCGAGTGGAAAAAGTCTCTTGAAAAGGGTGCGCGCTCGCCGATGGGTTTGCAAAGCCGTATTGATAAAGCTATGGATGTTGCACTTGCCCGCGAAAGCGACCGGATGGAATCGCGTTTAGGGTTTCTGGCAACAGTCGGCTCGGCAGGTCCATTCATTGGCCTCTTCGGAACGGTTGTTGGTATTATGAGTTCTTTCCAGTCCATTGCAGCCTCGAAGAATACATCCCTTGCTGTTGTCGCGCCCGGTATTGCGGAAGCTTTGTTGGCAACGGCTATTGGTCTTCTTGCTGCTATTCCGGCGGTTATTGCTTTCAATAAATTGTCGGGAGATGCGGGAAAAATCACCGGTCGTCTTGAAGGCTTTGCCGACGAATTTTCAGCCATTCTTTCCCGCCAAATCGATGAGAAATTGACTTCTCGCCAGTCTTACTAAAAGGAATTCTGAGATGGGTATGGCTGTAGGAAGTTCCGGTGGTTCAAAACGGCGTGGTCGCCGTGGCGGTGCGCCGCGTCGTGGCTTGATGAGTGAAATCAACGTGACACCATTTGTCGATGTGATGCTCGTTCTGTTAATTATTTTTATGGTTTCGGCACCATTGCTTGTTAATGGTGTGCCGCTTGATTTACCGAAGACGCAAGCCGGCCCCGTCAATACCGAAACAAAACCTTTGACAGTTTCCATTAACGATCAGGGGCGCCTTGCCGTCAATGAGGAATATTATGATACGCCGGATGAAGTTGTTGCAAAATTGAAAGCGGTTACAGAATCAGGCGGTGATGCTTCCAAGCAACGTATTTTTGTTCGCGGAGCAAAAACAGTAGAATACCAGAAGGTTCTTGACCTTCTCGCAATCATTCAGAAAGCAGGCTTTACCAATGTTGCATTGGCAAGTCTGCCACAACAGTAAAATTGGCGATAAACTGATATTATGAAAGCAGGTCTGGCAACATCGGTAGCGGCACATGCCCTGATTCTTACCTGGGGGCTTATCAGCCTTTCCTCGCCGGCCGATTTTAATGCGGAGGTAACCGAAGCTTTGCCGGTTTCTCTGGTGCCGATCGCCGAAACGACTTCGATACAAAAGGGCGAGTTGACAGCATCCAAAGAGAATAAAGCCGCACCGAAACCGACCACAAAACCGGTTGAAAAACCCGATGCCGAGCATGTCGGCGATGGCAAGGTTGATAATGAAGCGCCATTAAAGCCCAAGGAAAAAGATCGCGATGTCGATGCAACACCGCCGCCTTCGGGCACACCAGACGCGGATCCGAATCCCGTTCCACCTACAAAAACGCCCGAAACAAAGCCGGACAATACTCCGAAACCTGAAGAAAAACCGAAGGTAGAAGAACAGAAACCGGAAGAAAGTAAACCGGATAAGGCCGAGCCGAAACCGGAAGAATCGGCCGATGCGACCGAACCAGCTAGCGAGCCGAAGAAGGATCCTTTCCCGAATTTGCCGGAAAAAGCACCTTTGCCGACAGCCAAACCGAAACCGGCGGAGCCTAAGCCTGCTGTAAAAGCCAAAGGTGAAAGTGTCGATGATATTCTGGCAATGAATGAAAAGGCCTTGATTGATAAAACGCGCACATCCGGCGGTGGTGCTGCCCGTTCGCAAGGGCCTGCGGGTTTTGGTGCCAAGAAAAATATCGGCAATGGTCAGGATGTTGGTCAGACACTCGTTAATGCGGCAACAAGCTGTATCACCAAAAACTTGAAATTGGCCGCCCTCGGTGGCGGGGTCGCGGGAGAAAATCCGGTTGCAGAAGCCAAGTTTAATTTGAGCATAGAGGGTAAAGTTGTCGGTGAACCGATCATTACCGGAATGAGTGGCAACCCTAATAAAGTGGACTTGCTGATTAACCAGACACGCGCGGCCATATTTGCCTGTCAGCCGTTCGAGGATTTGCCACGTGACCAATATGACAAATGGGGTCAGGGATTTGATTTGAAAATCGACCCGTTCAACTCGTTCTGATCGTGGCGATGTATTTTTGTGACGCGATTAAACAAAGTAAACAACTTTAGGAGAGATAACCGACTTTGCTATTCGCCAATGGTGTTGATGAAATAATTTCTTCATAATGGCGGAAAACAGTTTTCGATGTTCAGGTTTTTTCGATTGCATATCCGGTTTCCAGCTTGGCAAAATTGTCTGATGGCAATGATAATAGCGGCAGAAAACAAGACGTTGCTCGAAAATGGTCATAAGGTATTGGAAAGGTCGGTAAGGATCTGATGGGAAAGGGCTTGGAAACGGTTTTTCAAACAAGTCTTGTCATGATTGAAAAGCTGTTCATGCAATTGGAATAAACATCCGGAATTTTTACGATTCCGATACAAAAAAGAAGTAAGGTCGAATGCTTCAGGGCAACGGAAAGAAAATGGTTTCTTCGATGATTAAGAAAAATAAGCGCCTTTATATTTTTGTTTTTTTGTCAATGGTTTTGCCATTTTTAAGCTGGCAAACCTCTTTTGCGCAATTGAAAGGAACTGTCTCGTCGGCCGATTTTAACCCGATTCCCATTGCAGTTACCGATTTTATTGCCGGTGACCAGATGGGCGTACAGATTTCCTCGGTCGTAACTGCCGACCTTGAACGCTCCGGTCTTTTCAAGCCGATTGACAAATCGTCATTTCTGGAACGTATTTCCAATCCGGATGTACAACCGCGGTTCCCCGATTGGCAACAAATCAACGCACAAGGTTTGGTAACCGGCCGTGTCACAAAAGAAGCAGACGGGCGTTTGCGGGTCGAATTCCGCTTGTGGGATGTTTATGGTGGCAAACAGCTTGAAGGCCGCCAGTTCTATGCAACGCCCCAAACCTGGCGTCGCGTTGCCCATATTATCGCCGATGCCATTTACACAAAGATGACCGGTGAAAAGGGTTATTTTGATACGCGCATTGTATTCGTTGATGAAACAGGTGCAGCAAATGCACGTGTCAAACGTCTTGCTATTATGGATCAGGACGGGGCAAATCTTACCTATATCTCGAACGGTCGCGAGCTCGTTCTAACGCCACGTTTTTCACCAAGCCGTCAGGAAATTACCTATATGGCTTATGCCGGTAACAATGTCCCGAAGGTTTATTTGCAACAAATCGAAACCGGTCAGCGTGAACTTGTCGGTACTTTTCCGAACATGACTATTGCGCCGCGTTTTTCACCGGATGGTCAAAAGGTGATTATGAGTCTGTTGCAGGATAATGGCAGCGCCAATCTTTACACAATGGATTTGCGTTCACGTTCGACAACACGTCTCACGACAACGCCGGCGATCGATACATCGGCTTCCTATTCTCCGGATGGAACCCAGATTGTTTTTGAGTCCGACCGTGGAGGAAAACCGCAAATCTATGTCATGAATACAGATGGTAGCAACCAGCACCGTATTTCGTTCGGAGATGGCAGCTATTCAACGCCGGTCTGGTCACCCCGTGGCGATTATATTGCCTTCACCAAGCAGTCGCAGGGGCAATTTTCAATCGGTGTTATGAAGCCCGACGGGCAGGGTGAACGCTTGTTGACATCAGGCTTTCATAATGAAGGTCCGACATGGGCACCGAACGGTCGCGTTATCATGTTCTTCCGGCAAAATCAGGGGCAGCAGCCAAAGCTCTATACGATTGATATAACCGGACGCAATGAACGTGTGTTACCAACACCCAATGGTGCATCCGATCCGGCCTGGTCGCCATTGCTCGATTAGGAATTTTATATCAAGCTTATCAAGCGGAAAGGCCATAAGCTTTCAATTTCTTGACGGCATCAATTGACCTTTCCGGCTTGCTACAAGAAGGTATTTTTCAAAATACCGAACACCGTTTCAAAGAATTGAAACGGTGTTTTTATTTACCGGCTTTCTTGAACAACTTGCTATTGGACTTTTTACTCATTTCGCGCTAAGGAAAATCACATCTGCCGTCTTTCCGCCTCAATCAGCGAGCAACCGGTGGATTTGTATTTTTTATAAAAAGTGATGCGTAAGTATTCATTAACCATGCGTGTTGAGAGCTTTTTAAGCAAATCAAGCTAAAAGCCTTGAAATCAACCGCTAACTTTTAAGGAGTCTCGGCACATGGGCCGTTTCCAAAAACTTGCTCGCAATCCGCTTGCTATAGCATTTGTCCTATCGCTAACTCTCGCTGGCTGCGCCAAACACGGCCTGAATGACCCGAATGCGTTGGGACTGAACAACGCAAAACCGGGATCAGCGCAGGACTTTACAGTCAACGTTGGTGACCGCGTATTCTTTGATCTTGATTCATCCAGCATTCGTGCAGATGCCCAGCAGACATTGACACGTCAGGCACAATGGTTGCAGCGTTATCCGCAATACACCATCACTGTTGAAGGTCATGCCGATGAACGTGGCACACGCGAATACAATATCGCTCTTGGTCAGCGTCGTGCTGTTGCCGCCCGCGATTATTTGATTTCACAAGGTGTTGCCGCGAACCGCATGCGGACCATTTCCTATGGTAAGGAACGTCCGGTTGCTGTTTGTGATGCTCCGCAGTGCTGGAACCAGAACCGTCGCGCTGTTACAGTCTTGAACAACGCACGCTAATTTACATTTTTATTCCAATGTCAAAAACGGCCCTGTCAAGGGCCGTTTTTTTTGTCAAACTTCCGCCGAAGTTGGTTGATAACCAAAATTGATACGAACATAAAAGGACAAAGCTATGGGTTTTCTTTCTTCCCCGCATTTATTGGCATGTTCGGTAAAACGTTTGGCTACAACGGTTATACTCGCTCAGGCTCTATCGTGGTCGGTGCTGGTGCCTTGTTATAGCGCGTCGTCAGAGCAAGGCGGATCGTCATTTGCAAACGGGCTTTTTCCTTTTGGCAAGAAAAAAACAGTTGAAAGCCAAACCGTACAAATGTCTCCGCAACCCGATAGCCGCGTTACCGATCTTCAACAACAGGTGCGTGAACTTACAGGAAAAGTAGAAGAGCTCAACTTTATGGTTCTGCAAATGCAGGAACAATTGCGGCAATTGCAGGGAGGCTCGGCGAGCTCTTCTGGTTCGACCCAACAGCCGTCATCGCCGCAACAAGCCCAGTCACTGCCATCGTCATCGCAGTCATCTGCGGCGACAGCCAATACTGGCAAGTCTGTTACCGGGAACGCAGTTGAAGGGTCTACGGGAAACAGTGTCCCTCAAAACAGCGAAAATGGACAAAAAATAAATCCGCAAGAAGCGCCTAAAGATCTCGGCTCGATTGAATTTGACAAGAATGGCAATGTTCTTAATGGAAGTGTCAATAAGGATGCAATAGACACCGGTGCTCAAGGCCAATCGGGTACACAAACCGCAACAGCATTGCCGACAGTTCCGCAAACGGCCAGTGCAAAAGAACTTTATGATATCGGTTACAAAAATATTCTTGCCGGTGATTACCGCTCAGCCGAAGCCGATTTCCGTGCTTTTCAGGAGCGCTATTCCACTGACCCGCAAATAGCGGACGCAAGTTTCTGGCTTGGCGAATCTCTTTTCGGTCAGAAGCGCTATCGTGAAGCGGCACAAGCCTATATTGATGTGCAGCGTAATTACAAAGATTCACCGCGTGGACCGGAAAATCTGTTGAAACTTGGTATGAGCATGGCTCATCTTGATGAACAGAAAGTGGCTTGCGCAACCTTTGCCGAAGTGACAAAACGTTACAAAACTGTAGATCCGGCAGTTTTGAAACGTGTCAAGGACGAGCAAAGTCGCAACAAGTGTCAATAATAGATTTCAAAAAACTCTTTCAGCCTTCAGATTTCGAAAACTGTAAAATAGTTATTGCTGCGGTTTCCGGGGGTGGGGATTCAACGTCTCTCCTGTTTCTTCTGCGTGACTATCTGAAAGGTCTTGCAAATCCCCCCGAACTTCTCGCTGTCACAGTTGACCACCGTTTACGGCCTGAATCAGCCGCTGAGGCCGAAGAAGTCGGAAAATTATGTGATCGTCTTCACGTGAGACATGAGACGGTTTGCTGGGCAGATGCGAAACCTCAAACAGCTTTGTCCCATGAAGCGAGAATAGCACGTTATGGTTTGCTCTTTTCTGTTGCTGAAAAAGTCGGTGCGAGTGTCATTATGACCGGTCATACTTTGAATGATCAGGCAGAAACTTATGAAATGCGGTTGCATCGCGGTAGCCATCGCGGCCTTGCCTGTATGCCACGAGAATCGCTTCTCATGCGCAAAATACGCTTGATCCGGCCTCTCCTCGGAGTGAAACGGCAAGAGTTGCGTGAATATTTACGCTCCATTAAACAGGATTGGATTGACGACCCGACAAATGAAAATCCGCATTATGAACGGGTACGCATTCGCAAACGCCTCAAAGACGAGGATGTTGATGCCATTGCAAAAAAAGTTGATGAAGCGGCAATTTTCAGGCGCACACAAAGTAAAGCCGCAGCCGATCTCATCGGTAAACTCGACATTACAATGCAACATGCCTTATGTACAATTAGCGCGGTTTCGGACGAACAGTTGAATGACTCGCAATTTCCTTTTGTCATGGGGGCTCTCTCTTCCATCATTGGGGGGGCGCAGGTTCTTGCAAGCGATTCGCAAGTTGATTTCCTGAAAACCCAGCTCATGAAGAAACGGACGACACTTTATCATTTTACTTTGCTTGGAACGGTGATCGAGCTCAACGGCAAAAATATCAGATTGTGGCGCGAAGCGAGAAACCAGGCAGCGAGTGTCGCCGCTGCCCATTCTTCGATCATTTGGGATGGACGCTATCGTATTGATAACCGGTCGGACAATGCTGTACGGGTAAATGTTCCCTCTCTTTGCGATATAAAGTCCGTAGCGCGGGAAGAAGATATAAACACCCGTTCGATCCATTTTTTGTCACTACAGACTGCATTGGCAATTTTCAGCCGTTCAGGAATTGATATTCCGGCTCTTACCGGAAAACTTGTTCATGCCGAAAATCTCACCTGCAAGAGATTCATGCGTCCGTTCGGTTGGCTGATCTCTTCTGATGATTACCCGCTTTTTGAAATATTAAGCCGTTTTTTTGAAATGACATTGTCGACATCGCAAGAAAATGACCAAAAAGCTGGATGAAACATTATGAAAAGCTCATGTTCAGCCTTGGCAAGGCAACCTCAAGCACATATGTTACAATAAAATTTATCCAATAGAGCGTAATAGCCAATAGAGCGTAATAGATTGAGTGGACCTAATATGAATCCAAATTATCGTTCCTTCCTGATATGGGGGATCATCGCACTCTTATTGATTACTTTATTTTCGTTTTTTAACGGAAATAGTCAGCAGGGTGGCACAGGAGAGATAACGTATTCAGATTTTCTGAAGCGGGTCGATAATAAAGAAATCAAAACTGTTACCATTCAAGGTCAACGTTTGACCGGCATCACAAACGATAACAGAACGGTTCTTTCCTTTGCACCCAATGATCCCGGTCTTGTCACTCGTCTTGAAAGCAAAAACGTCAATGTCAGAGCCCAGCCGGAAAGCACGGGCAATAGCACATTTATGAATTTGCTCATCACGCTTCTGCCGGTTGTCATTCTTATCGGCGTGTGGATTTTCTTTATGCGTCAGATGCAAGGGGGTGCACGCGGAGCGATGGGCTTTGGTAAATCCAAGGCAAAATTGCTCACCGAAGCGCATGGTCGTGTGACTTTCAAGGATGTCGCTGGCGTCGACGAAGCCAAACAGGATTTACAGGAAATTGTCGAATTTTTGCGTGAACCACAAAAGTTCCAGCGTCTTGGCGGTCGTATTCCACGCGGTGTTTTGCTTGTCGGCCCTCCCGGAACCGGTAAAACATTGCTCGCCCGTTCCGTTGCCGGTGAAGCCAATGTGCCGTTCTTCACAATTTCCGGTTCCGATTTTGTCGAAATGTTTGTCGGTGTTGGTGCCAGTCGCGTTCGCGACATGTTCGAACAGGCAAAAAAGAATGCACCATGTATCATTTTCATTGATGAAATCGATGCTGTCGGTCGTCACCGTGGTGCCGGTTTCGGCGGTGGCAATGATGAACGTGAACAGACATTGAACCAGCTCCTTGTTGAAATGGACGGGTTCGAGCCGAATGAAAGCATTATTCTGATTGCCGCAACCAACCGTCCCGATGTTCTTGATCCGGCATTGTTGCGTCCGGGTCGTTTTGACCGGCAGGTGGTTGTTCCCAATCCGGACGTTGCAGGACGTGAGGAAATTCTTAAAGTCCATGTTCGCAATGTGCCTTTGGCACCCAATGTCGACTTGAAGATTGTAGCGCGCGGTACACCCGGATTTTCCGGTGCCGATTTGATGAACCTTGTCAATGAAGCAGCACTTATGGCGGCACGGCGCGACAAACGCCTGGTCACCATGCAGGAATTCGAGGATGCCAAAGATAAGGTCATGATGGGGGCCGAACGCCATTCCGCCATGACACCGGCAGAAAAAGAGCTGACAGCATTTCACGAAGCCGGACACGCCATTATTGCAATCAATATGCCGGCAGCCGATCCTGTGCACAAAGCAACAATTGTCCCGCGTGGACGTGCACTCGGTATGGTTATGCAATTGCCGGAAGGTGACAAATATTCGATGAGCTACCGCTACATGATTTCGCGTCTGGCAATCATGATGGGGGGCCGTGTTGCCGAAGAATTGAAATTCGGCAAGGATAATATCACTTCAGGCGCATCTTCCGACATTGAACAGGCAACAAAGCTTGCCCGTGCGATGGTCACACGTTGGGGCTTTTCCGACGAACTCGGCAAGGTTACCTATGGCGAAAGTCAGGAAGATATGTATCTTCAAGGTGGTGGCCGTAACCAACAGGTTTCGGAAGAGACAGCAAGAGTTATTGATTCTGAAATTCGTCGTCTTATTGACGAAGCCTATCAGACAGCAAAACAAACCTTGACGTCGAAGAAGAAACAATGGGTTGCTCTTGCCGAAGGTTTGCTTGAATACGAGACCCTTACAGGAGCCGAAATTCAGGAAGTCATCAACGGCAAACCGCCTTCACGTGATATGGGCAAGGATTCACCGACACCCCATGTCTCAAGTGTTCCGAAAGCCGGAAAAACGCCTGAAAAATCGAAAGCCGATCATGCAAAGTCGGTTGTTGTAAGGGCAAAAGCTGTTTCTCATTCGACCGATAAAGTTGATGAAAAGACAGAGGCTTCCGACAAGTCCGAAACAGAAAAAGCTGCGGTTGAGAAAAAGCCGACAAGGACCAGAAAGACGACCAAGACAACAAAGACGGCAAAGACGACGGGGACAACAAAAACGTCAAAGTCGGAAAAGTCCGAAAAGCCGGTAAAAACAGTTGAAAAGCCGACTAAAAAATCGGCAGAAACAGAAACCGGCACCGATAATACGGATGATAAGAAGGCCTGAACTTTATTTTAAAAAGTCTAAAGCGGCTTGATAAACTCAAGTCGCTTTTATTTTATTCAAGTGCCGCTATGTTAACCGTGTCTTGATTATTCCGGCCTTTATGACCTTTGTTGATCGAGGCAATGGTTGGTTTTTTGGTTAAAAATTGTTAGTTGGAACATTGAAAATCGTAGTATGAATGGCCGCCAGAATTTTAACGAAATTTGAATTTAACGAAATTTGAATTTTATTGAACCCGGAATTTTGTCGAAAAAGGAAAATATAATGGCGTTTAAATATTTCGGTACCGATGGAATAAGAGGAAAAGCCAATACATTTCCGATGACCGCAGAAGTGGCTATGAAAGTCGGTATGGCGGTGGGGATTCTTTTTCGCAGCCAAGGTCGGCCGGGGCGCGTTGTTATCGGTAAAGATACACGCCTGTCAGGTTATATGCTGGAAAACGCAATGGTTGCAGGCTTTACGGCAAGTGGCATGGAAGTGTTTCTTTTAGGGCCAATTCCCACACCTGCCGTCGCAATGCTCTGCCGTTCGTTGCGTGCCGATGTCGGCGTTATGATTTCGGCTTCACACAATCCTTTTTTCGATAATGGTATAAAATTATTCGGTCCCGATGGTTTCAAGCTTTCCGACGAAATCGAGTTAAAGATCGAGAAACTTATTGAAACCGATATGACCAACCAGCTTGCCGGCCAATCGCAAATCGGTCGGGCAAAACGCGTTGAAGGTGATATTTATCGTTATATCGAATTTGCCAAACGCACATTGCCGCGCGATGTCCGGCTCGACGGTATGCGGATTGTTGTCGATTGTGCAAATGGTGCAGCCTATAAAGCCGCGCCACTGGCACTGTGGGAACTTGGTGCGGAAGTTGTGACACTAAGCGACAAGCCGACAGGCACAAATATCAATGAAGAATGCGGTTCGACCCACCCGATTGCCTTGATGCGGAAGGTTCATGAAGTCAGGGCGGATGCGGGAATTGCACTTGATGGCGATGGTGACCGCGTGGTGATGGTTGATGAAACCGGTGCCATTATAGACGGAGACCAGTTAATGGCCGTTGTTGCCGAACGTTGGCTGGAAAATGGTCTTTTAAGGGGGGGCGGTATTGTTGCGACAGTCATGTCCAATCTCGGGCTTGAACGGTTTCTCGCCCAAAAAGGACTGACCATGGCAAGAACCAAAGTTGGTGACCGGTATGTTGTCGAATATATGCGCCAGCATGGTTTCAATGTCGGTGGTGAACAATCGGGTCACATTGTGCTATCCGATTACGGGACGACCGGTGATGGTCTGGTGACATCGCTGCAAATATTGGGTTGTGCAAAAGAATCACAAAAACCGATGAGCGAATTGTGTCATCGCTTCGAGCCGGTACCGCAAGTCTTGAAGAACGTTCGCTTTTCCGAAGGCAAACCGCTTGAAGACGCTCACGTTAAAGATGTTATCAAAAACGCTGAAAAACGTCTGGGGAAAAACGGTCGACTGGTTATACGTCCGTCGGGAACCGAACCACTTATCCGCGTTATGGCGGAAGGGGATGATGAACGTTTGATCGGAAATGTGGTTGACGAGATCGTCGATGCACTTAAAAAAGTAAGAGACGCTGTTTGACCGGAAATTTTTGCTTTCCCATATTAAATTTATGAGTTTTTTTAAAAGCAGTCTTTGTCGGACTGCTTTTTTTATGCCTGTTCCGGTTTTGAATAGCTTTTTGGTTATGGAAAATAGATAGTTAAAATTTATGGTTAAGAACGTCTTAACCAATCATGTTTAAAAAGCTTCTTAAGATGAGAGAGGCTTCAATGCCTTGTTTAGAGGCTTTACATGAAATTTTGCGTTGCACTTATTGGAGGGGCGATATCGGTTCTTGGTTCAATCCCTGCATTCGCCGGGGATATTGATCTGGACAAGGTGCCGGAAGTTGCTATTGCGTCCGAAACAGTTCCTTTTTATCTGAAAGGCTATGTTGGGGTCAGTATGGCAGATGCTGATCACCTCGATAAATTTCCGACTTTTGGTGTGGATAGCGATTATCACTGGAAAAATAAAAGTGACATGGACGACGCATTCCTTGGCGGAGTGGGGTTAGGCTATCGTATGAATGATATTGTCCGTCTTGATGGAACAATCGAATATCATGCAAAAAATAAAATGAGCGCACGTGATCAAAGTTTTTCAAACATACGGAAATATGAAGGCAATGTCTCGTCAATTGTTCTGATGGCCAATGTTTATGCGGACCTTTTTACCTATCACAATGCCACGCCCTATATCGGGGCAGGAATTGGCACGAGTGCCAATCGCATGAACGATTTTGAAGTTGATGCCGGCAGTGATCATTACGAGACCTCATCAAAAACGAACTGGGATATTGCTTGGGCCATTCATGCAGGCGTTGGAATCAAACTGTCACGTAATGTTGTTCTTGATATCGGATATAGTTACAGTGATCTGGGAGACGCAAAAACCGGTGATTTTTCAAAAGACGCCCCCCTCAAGCTTGATCATTTGACATCGCACGATGTCAAAATAGGAATAAGATACGCGTTTAAATAGAATTTGCTAAAAATAATGAAATAAAAAACCGGCTGTTTTGCAACCGGTTTTTTTAATGAGATCATTCCTTCATGCCCCTCAGGACTTGGAGTTCTTGTCTTTGTTCCAGAACATCAAAGCCGCAAGTCCGATGAGAGGAACCGCGAGCGCAAGCGTTTTTTTATTTTTCAAAATGGCCGGAACAGCGGCAACCAGAGAAGCAGCGACCAGATTGAAACGTTCATCGTCCATCTGTTGCTGATAGATTTTACGTCTCTTTGCCGAAATGATGCGGCCGATAAAAAGAACCACCAGCGCGACAACAAGCCAAAAGGCAAAAATAATTGTTGCCGATAAGATGGGCGAGACAATCCAGCTCAGCGCAATAAATGCTATAACGCATAAGAATATCACTGCGAAAAACAGCGATAAACCAATCAGAAAATAACAAATTGCCTGATTGCGCGTTGATTTGACTGCCGTCTTTACGCTGCCATTTGCCAAACCGCTCATGAGCGGCGCGATAAGCCGCCACATATCTTAACGCCGCATCAACAGGGCAAGAACAAAGCCGACACCTGCTGCCGCAACCAGGCTTGCAACCGGCTTCTCGCGAATGCAATTGCATAACTGGCTTTGCACATCATCAATTTTTTCTTTTGCCTGGGAAATGGCCTCTTCACCATTTTCTTTGGCAGAAGCATAAAGTTTTTCTGCTTTGCCTTTTGCAGCCGTCAGTTTTTCGGAACCCAAATCATTGAGTGTCGAATGGATATTGGACACTTCTTTCTTCAACTGTTCGAATTGTTCCTGAAGATTTTTTTCGGTTGGCGTTGCATTTTCTTTTGGCATAACGGTCTCTCCTGCTTTTACGAATGAATGATCGTACGAATAATTTTCGTCGATGTACTTTAATTACATAGTCATTGCGTTCAGTTTTTCCACTTTTTTCTAAAAACTCTTTTAGTAATAAACTATAATCAAAAATCCGAAGCAACAAAACGAACTATGGTTTTTCGGGAGGAGAACGATTGATAAATTCCACAGATCGCAATTTTTTAAAAGAACTCTTTGATTGTGCGGTTATGGCAGCCAATCCGGAACATTTGATGGAACAATTTTTGCCGAAAAAGCCGAAGGGCAGGACAATTGTTGTCGGAGCTGGAAAAGGCTCGGCCCAAATGGCTTTGGCATTTGAAAAACTATGGGCCAAGGCCGGTTATGGCAAGCTCGAAGGTGTAGTCGTTACCTGCTACGGTTGTCGTGTGGAGCTTCGTTCGATTGAAGTTCTGGAAGCTTCCCACCCTTTGCCGGATGAAAACGGGCTGAAGGCTGCAAAAAAGCTTGTCAAACTTGTTCAAGGATTATCTCCCGACGATCTTGTCATTGCTCTTATCTGTGGTGGCGGCTCGGCCTTGTTACCTTTGCCGCTTGAGCCTTTGACACTTAAAGACGAAATCGCAATCAATGAGGCATTGTTAAAAAGTGGCGCTCCCATCGGGGCAATGAACACGATCAGAAAGCATTTGTCACAAATTAAAGGGGGAAGACTTGCCTATTATGCAGCTCCCGCCCGCGTCGTCAGTTTTATTGTGTCGGATATTCCCGGAGACATTGCCTCTCAAGTTGCTTCCGGCCCAACCGTTGCGGATTGGTCAACGCGTGAAGATGCTCTGAAACTCGTCAAACAATATCATATTGATTTGCCTCCAAAAGCGGTCAGCCTATTGAACAGTCCAGCGGCTGATGCCCCTAAACCGGATAATCCCGCTTTTGACAAAAACGCTGCCTATATTGTTGCATCGGCGGCGACATCGCTGGAAGCCGCCTCTGTTCATGCACGTAAAGCAGGATGGAACGCTGTCATCCTTTCGGATTCAATTGAGGGCGAAGCCAGAGATATCGCCTTGATGCATGCTGCTATTGCTCGCGAAATTGCTTTGAAAAACCGCCCCTTTGAAAAGCCTGTCGTCATGCTTTCGGGCGGCGAAACAAGTGTGACGATTAGAGGAGAACACGGAAAAGGCGGAAGAAACAGCGAATTTCTGCTGTCATTTTCAATAGCCATCGAGGGGGAGAGCTCTATTACTGCACTTGCGGCGGATACGGATGGTCGCGACGGTAGCGAAGATAATGCCGGTGCATTTTGTGACGGAAATAGTTGTTCGCGTCTCAAACAGCAGGGCCTCGACCCCGCGACTTTTCTTGTCCGCCACGATGCATGGACTGCATTCGATATGCTTGATGACCTGCTCGTAACCGGCCCGACGGGAACCAATGTCAATGATTTCCGCGCTATCCTTATCCGTTAAAACAGCGTTGGCGGTAGAATTTCTTTACGCCCGGAAAATAAGTTCGATATTTGTTTAAACATGACTTGATTTATCATATTAAATTTTGTTAATTAATCGCCATCGAATTGAAGTTCAGGAACGAGAGCGATGACGAGATATTTTACAAGGCTTGTAGTTGCTACAGCATTTCTATGCTTGGCTGGCGGCTATGCATCGGCACAGACCGAGACACCGCAACCGACCGGAAGTCAGGTGTTGCAAGCTGGCGAGAAAGCCTTACAAACCGGCGAAAATGCTGTTCAGGCTGGTGAAAACGCTGTTCAGGCTGGTGAAAACGCTGTTCAGGCTGGTGAAAATACTTTGAAAGCAGGCAAACAGGCTTTGGAATCGGCTGCCTCGGAGACTGCAAACACAGCCAAAGCTGCTGCCGACACGGCTAATCAGGCTGGTGACCATTTTATGGCCTCTATCCCGCATGATTTATCGCCAATAGGAATGTTCCTGAACGCGGACTGGGTGGTCAAAGTTGTTATGGTCGGCCTTGCGCTTGCATCGGTTTTGACATGGGTTATCTTTATTGTGAAGCTCACGGAAGTTTCTATTGTAAAACGTCGTGCGAAAGCAACGCTGCTCGAAGTTTACCGTGCCCAGAATCTTTCCGAACTTGCTTTGACTGTTAAAAAACAAAAGGGTGTTTGTCCTGTTCTGGTTCAGGCGGCACAAGATGAAGTACAAGCTTCCATTGCAGCGGTCGATAGTGTCGGCACAGAAGGCTTGAAAGAAAGATTGAGCTCTGTCCTTTCACGCCTTATTTCTGCTTCCGGTCGTCATGTGGCGTTCGGAACAGGTATTCTGGCAACAATTGGTGCCATTGGTCCGTTTGTCGGGCTTTTTGGAACTGTATGGGGCATTATGAACTCGTTCATCGGCATTTCTCAAGCGCAAACAACCAATCTTGCCGTTGTTGCTCCGGGTATTGCCGAAGCGCTTCTTGCAACAGCTATCGGACTTGTTGCAGCCGTACCGGCCGTCATTATCTATAACGTCTTTGCCCGTCTGATTACCGGCTATCGTCAACAACTCATCGATGTCTCTGCCGGAATCGAACGTCTTGTCAGTCGTGATCTCGATTTTCGTAAAGTCAAGGTCGAAGCAGCAAAGCGGCCTAATTTGTCGATCGCAGCGGAGTAGGACAGAATGGCTACCAAGCTTGCAGATCTTGACAATGAAGAACTTGATGTCAGCCATGAAATCAATGTAACACCGTTCATTGATGTTATTCTGGTTTTGCTCATCATTTTTATGGTTGCCGCACCTTTGGCAACGACCGATATTCCGGTGCAACTGCCGACATCTTCAACACCCGCGCAACCAAAGCCCGATAAACCTGTCTATGTAACATTACAGCAGGATAAATCACTTTATGTGGGAGAAGAGAAAGCGTCACTGGAAGATCTCAAGACAACTCTTGATCGGCTCACGTCAAACAATCATGAAGAAAAAATCTTTATTCGTGGTGATGCAAGCGTGGAATATAGCGGAATTATTGCGCTACTTAATGAATTGCGCGCGGCAGGCTACACAAAAATAGGCCTTGTCGGTTTGGAAAAAGCTCCGGCTGCCAAATAATGTCATTGCTGGCCAGATAGTGTGACTGCTTGATGTAATTAAAAAATGATTTGGTTTTTTAAGCAGTCAAAAAGCTTGGGCTCATTCGACAAGTGCGTCTCCATAAAATAGCATTCATCAAAATAGAAGAAAAACCACAGAGAAATAAAACGCCCCATAGACAGATTTTTTAAATACGTGGAGCGACTTTTAAGCAGAGTTGGTTGGACAAGTTCCCTTTTCCGGTTATAAAATTGACCGAGTTTAAAATGGAGTTCAATCAAATATGCCGCGTAATAAAAAATTCGAAGGGGATATGACCGAAGTTGGTCATATGCGCACGCCTCCTTTCGTCCGGCTTCCCGATATCAATACGTTATTCGAGGAACGGAGCAAACGTTTTGAAGAACTTGCTCCCACAAGTCCGGTTAAAGACTATATAGATTTCTTGGTGGAATTTACCGGAGCCCAGCAATTTGTCTGTAACGAATTTGCTGCAAGCCATATTCCGACAGCCGATCAGGATCAGGCACAAAAATTTACAATGCCGCCGATCGACCGGCAAGCAATTATATCCGCCCCTGTTTTTGAAGAAATCGCCAATAGTTTTTTCAAAGTTCTCGGCAACAGAAAGCTGAAGAATTCAAGTCTCGTTGCCCTTGAGGATACGAGAGCCAACAAGGCAAAATGGCAAAACTGGGCTTCCGATATTATTGCGCATAAATTGCCGCAGGAAAATCTGGCGCAGCATATCTATGTGACCGGTGCTTTGCAGATTGTGTTGACATTGGCTGCTGCAAAACTTGACCCCAAAAAATTGCAGCCTATCGAAGGCAATCTTTGCCCCTGTTGCGGTGGCACCCATTCGGCTTCGATGATTGTCGGTTGGCCATCTTCGGAAGGTATTCGGTTCTGTTCATGCCTTTATTGTGGGTCCCTGTGGCGTTATGTCCGCATCAAATGTACGTTTTGTGAAGAGACCAAGGGGATCAGTTTCCGCGAGATTGATGGGGGCCCGGGAACCATTCTTGCCGAGACATGTGATACCTGCAAACGCTATTGCAAACAGATGAATCATCAAAAAGATAGCCATTTCGATGTATTTGCCGATGATATAGGCTCGCTGGCACTTGATCTTTTGATGAAAGAGGATGGTACATTCAAACGAGGTGCATTCAATCCATTTCTGGCGGGTTATTGATGGTCGCAGATTTTTCTCTCCTACCTCCGGTCAACGCAATTCTTGCCGAACAAGCGGCACAAGAAGCGGCAGCCAAATTCGGTCATAGCGCAACGGTTGACGCTATCAGGGCAACACTTGCCGACGAGCGCATTCTCATCAAAGCCGGACGCACTCCGCGAACGAGTGCTGTACTGGCAATGATGGCACTTGAACGGTTGGAGGTGGACGCCCAATCGACCATGCGTGCCGTGTTTAACCTGACTGGCACAGTTTTGCACACCAATTTCGGACGTGCGCAATTGCCGGAAGTTGCAATCGAGAATGCCGTTAATGCTATGCGCAATGCCGTTTCGCTGGAATATGACCTCGAAAGTGGCGAGCGGGGAGAGCGCGACGACCATTTGCGCGAATTGATTTGCGAGCTTACCGGTGCGGAAGATGCAACCCTTGTCAACAATAATGCAGCAGCCGTTCTTCTGGTGTTGAATACGCTTGCGGGCAAACAAGGCGAAAGCATTATTTCGCGTGGCGAACTTATCGAAATTGGCGGTGCATTCCGTATGCCCGATATCATGGAAAGTGCCGGTTGCAAACTGGTGGAAGTGGGAACAACCAATCGCACCCACCTTGCCGATTATGAAAAAGCAATCAATGAAGAGACCGCGCTTTTGTTGAAAGTGCACACATCGAACTATCGTATCGAAGGATTTTCTTCAGCAGTTACGACAAAAGAACTCGCGGCATTGGCTACAACGCGCCATATACCTTTCATGGAAGATCTAGGTTCGGGAACGCTCGTCAATCTCGTTAGTTTCGGGCTTCCTTATGAACCCACGGTTCAGGATGTCATCAAAGCGGGAGCAGATATCGTCACTTTTTCCGGTGATAAATTATTGGGCGGTGTCCAAGCCGGTTTTATTATCGGTAAGCAGGAATTGATTGCGCGGGTCAATAAAAACCCCATGAAACGTTCGTTGCGTGTCGATAAAGTACGTCTTGCAGCTCTTGAAGCGGTTTTGCGCGCCTATCGGAATGAAGAAAAGAGGAACGCAACAATTCCGACCTTGCGTTATCTGTCGCGCAGCCAAAGTGATATTGCCCATCAGGCAGCCGATTTATGCGCAAAAATAAGCGAATTTTTTCAACCGGCTTATCATGTTGAAATTTGCCCGTGTAATAGTCAGGTGGGCTCGGGTGCCATGCCGATGGAAACTTTGCCAAGCTACGGTATTTCGGTAAGTCCTGTTGACCCGACAAATTCTTTAACGGAACTGGCTTATCGTTTGCGCCAATTGCCAAAGCCCGTTATCGGGCGCATGCATGCCAACCGGCTGGTTTTTGATTTACGCTGTCTTGATGACACAAACGGTTTTGTTAACAATCTCGATAAACTATCATGATTATTGGTACAGCCGGTCATATTGACCATGGAAAAACAGCTCTCGTCAGAGCACTGACGGGAATTGATACAGATCGTCTGCCACAGGAAAAGCAACGTGGTATTACAATTGAATTGGGTTTTGCCTATCAGACTTTAAAAAATGGCGAGCGTATCGGTTTTGTGGATGTTCCCGGACATGAAAAACTCATCCATACCATGCTGACAGGTGCCAGTAGCATTGACTATGTCATGCTGGTCGTGGCAGCCGATGACGGCATTATGCCGCAAACGCGCGAACATTTCGAAATATTGAAGCTTATGGGGTTAAAGCACGGGGTTGTTGTCATTACCCGCATCGACCTAGTCGATAAAGAGCGTCTTAATGCATTGCAAGCGGAATTAAGACAATTTCTCAAAGGTTCATTTCTGGAAAATGCGCCGATTTTTCCTGTGTCGTCATTAACCGGCGAGGGGATTCCTGCTCTTAGAAAAGAAATAGAAAATGCTGCCCTGCATTTGAAAAAACGTGTTTCCCATGGGCGTTTCCGCCATGCCATCGACCGCTGTTTTGTGCTTTCCGGAGCCGGCACAGTGGTGACCGGAACCGTGCTTTCAGGCGAAGCATCGGTCAATGATCTTATGGTGATTGCACCCAATCATCTGCAAGCGCGATTACGGTCTATCCATGTGCAGGATGAGGTTTCGAATAAAGCAAGAACGGGCGACAGGGCGGCACTCAATATTGTGGGTGACGCAATCAACAAGGATACAGTCAAACGGGGTATGATGGTCATTGACCCGTTTCTTGATAAGCCAAGTCAAAGGTTCGATGTCCGTCTCACAATTCTCACCTCCGAACCAAAGCCTTTGAAACAATGGTTTCCTGTTCACTTGCACCACGGTTCATTGGAAACCAATGCCCGCCTTGTATTTTTGTCGCAAGACACTATGAAAGCCGGTGAAACTGCTTACGTGCAGATTATTTCCGATAAAGCTGTGATTGCTGCAAGCGGCGACCGCTTTGTCATTCGTGATACATCGGCAAGCCGTACAATTGGTGGCGGCATTATTCTTGACCCGCTGGCACCGGAACGCCACCGTCGCGCGCCTGAGCGTTTCAAATTTCTTGCCGCAATGGAAAAAGAAGATAACCTTCAGGCTTTGACGGCAATTCTGGCATTACCACCTTATGGCATTGACTGGCTCTATTTTTGCCGTGCACGTAACCTTTCAGAAGTTGAGGCCGCCAAACTTCTTAAGAGCGGAAATTTTGTTGTTCTCGAACATGGGCAAGACCGGTTTGTTATGGAACAGCAACAAGAACAGCGCTTGCAAAAGGCAATTGTCGATTATCTTGTCGAATTTCATAAAAACGAGCCTGATCTTTTTGGTATCGGGCTTGAAAAGCTGCGTCGTGACGTTGCCCGCGAAATTCGTGCTCCTTATTTTCGTGATCTGTTACAAAACGAAATTGATAAAGGCCGGTTGAAAATTCGCGGCGCCTGGGTTGGTCTTGCCGGTCATGAAGCCAAATTATCGCCTGAAGATGAAGCAATCTGGCAACGTGTCTATAAAGTTTTGAAGGGTGAAGAACGTTTCCGCCCGCCGCGCACGCGTGATTTTGCGCAAGAACTTGGAATTGACGAAAATCATATGAGGCAAATCCTCAAATCATGCGCACGAATGGGGCGTGTCTATGAAGTGGCACAAGACTATTTCTTCCCGCGCGAAGTGCTGGCAGAAATTATTATGATTATGCGGGACATTGCTGAAAAAAAAGAAAAGCACGAATTTGTCGCGGCTGATTTGCGTGACCGGTTGAATAATGGTCGCAAGGTTTCAATTTTTCTGCTGGAATTTTTTGACCGCCATGGCGTGACAATCAGAAAAGGCGATATCAGGAGATTAAATCCGCATCGGCTTGACCTGTTTGCCGATAGTTAGACTTGCAGTTTTTGTCCAAAAGCCGCATAAGACAATCGGAAGGGCTTTTCATCCGGTGATGGATGCGGCCTTCAAAGCCGTAAGGGGCCGTGAGACGGTCTTTTATGGGTTCGACTCCCATGCTCTTCCGCCAATTATTTTCAATTGAATTATGTTCAGTTGAAGTACATTGCTTATCACTTTTCCCAAATTGTTTTTTATTTCCATGATACATCACGTGCCGGAAAACGCATAAACTAGGGCATAAACTAGTGAGTGTTGGAACAATATTACCAGCGTCAGAAACGTGTTCGGCCAAGCTTGTCTTCTTCAAGGTAGAATTCATCACGACAGTTTTTTGAAATCAACAGGATGGACGTGTGCAAAGTTCTGGAAAGTTTTAACCGGGAAAATTGCTTCACTATCGATGGACAAAAAATAACAGACAAAAAGGCAGGCAATAAGCAAAGACATGGGAAAACAAAAAAGACGGGTAATAACCCGTCTTTTTTGATGACTATCAAGCAGAAAATCAGGCTTCTTCTTCAGCCTTGACCACTTTCGGTTTTGTTGTACGTCTACGACGCGGTTTCTTTTCAACCACTTCTTCAGTTTCAGCCGGCTTTTCTGCCTTTTCAACCGCTTCTTCAGGAGCTTCTGCTTTCTTTTTGGGTTGTTCTTCAGCTTCGTTTTCACCGGCATCAGAACGACTTGCCGGAGTGTTCCGACGGCGTGGTGCACGACGGGGTTTCTTGAGTTCAACAACTTTACCGACTTCGCCCGTATCCTCGGCAAGAGCGACTTCGGCCGGTACCCCTTGAATTTCCGGTTGCGGGCCGCTTCCAGCCGCTTCATGCTCTTCATTCAATTCCAAAGAAACGACCGGTGTGTTCTCATCCTCTTCATCGTCATCAATCAGTTCTTCACGCTGGATCGGTTGCGGCATTTGTGCCTGTGCTGCCAGAATGATGCGGACATAGTGTTCGGCATGTTGGAGGTAATTTTCTGCCATCACCCTGTCACCGGCAGCTTGGGCATCCCGTGCCAAAGCTGTGTATTTATCTGCTATATGTTGTGCATTACCACGAATTTTTACATCCGGACCGTTACTTTCATAATTGCGTGAAAGAGGATTTGGACCGCGTCTGTTGTTATTATTATTGTTGCGTCCACGGATGCGCCTATTTTGTTGTGGCCTCATAATGATCTCTTTAAGAATATGTTTTATCTATTTGTATTCAGTCGATTTTCAGACAAGAATATAATGGCTTTAGCGCCAATACCCGTTTTTGATTATGCTTGTTGACAAGCCATCAAGCTCAAATCAATTTTTTGAAAATCTCAAAAAGCCTATGGAAACGACTCCAACAGCTATGTTCCATGACGATTTATCTGATATAGTGGAAACTAGCGTTGTTCATCCCAATTGCCAAGCACTTTTTTCAAAATTCGACATCTTATTGGAACGAAAAGCCATAATATCTCGCAAAAATTGGCTATATGGTTATGTACGTGTTTATTCGGGCAGGTAAGATTTGATTTCTTGCCCGCCCGAAACAACTAAAAATTGTTCGAATCACTCTTCAATAACAACTTGTGGAGTACCAGAACGTACTTCACCGACAATAGTCGAAAGCGGATAACCCTGGCTTTTCGCATAAGCGACGACAGAGTCGGCTTTTTCAGGTGAGACGGAAGCGAACAACCCGCCGGATGTTTGCGGATCGGTCAACAGAAAGCGTTTATAATCGGGATAATTTTGCGGCAATACAATATGTTCGCCATAGCTGTCCCAATTACGGCGCGAAGCACCGGTAAAGCATCCATCTTTGGCAAGTGCTTCAGCTTGCTTGAGAAATGGAATTTTCGAATAATTTATAGCAATCTCGACATTGGAACCTTGTGCCATTTCGAGACTGTGTCCCAAAATTCCAAAACCGGTCACATCGGTTAAGGCGTGAACATCGGGATTCCTTCCAAGTTCGGTGCCAATTTTATTGAGAAGCGTCATTGACGCTATCATTTCCTGATAGGCCTCATCGGAAAGTTTTCCGGTTTTGAATGCATGCGAATAAACGCCAACGCCGATACCTTTCATGAGTACCAGTTTGTCGCCTACATGGGCACGGGCATTCAATTTGATCTCGTCTTTTTTGCAAATGCCGATAACGGCCAAACCATAGACCGGTTCGGGATTGTCGATCGAATGACCACCGGCGACAGCAATGCCGGCTTCTGCGGCTTTTTGCCGTCCACCTTTTAAAATCTCTCCGACAATTGCCGGATCAATTTTGTCAACCGGCATTCCGAGAATTGCCAGCGACATAATCGGCTTTCCGCCCATAGCATAAACGTCGGAAATAGCATTTGTCGCAGCAATTTGGCCAAATGTGACAGGGTCATCCACCATCGGCATGAAAAAGTCTGTCGTAGCGATGACACAAGTGCCATCGTCAAGTTCGTAAATGGCAGCGTCATCACTTGTTTCGGTTCCCACCAATAGATGTTCAAATGGTCCATATTCCGGCTGGTTTTTCAGCATTTTCTGCAAAACGGAGGGTGCCAGTTTACAACCGCAACCCCCACCGTGAGCAAGACTTGTCAAACGGAAGGGTGTCATCAAAATATCCTCTTAATTATTCATTTTTCCGCGGATATCAATTTATATCCGGTGGCAAGCCAATGTTACCATTTGTCAAACCTGCGTGCAATGCAGCGCTTCTTTATGCCTGATCGTTGACCTGATCGTTGACCTGATCGTTGGCCAGATCGTTGAATTGTGTTCACAATAACGCGAATGTCATAGAAAAGCCGATTGCATTTATAGTTTTGGCGACACATATCAAAGCGTTGTAGATGATCTCACACGATCAGCAGACATCCGTTCATGTCGTAACAGAACATCGGTCGGACTTTTTCAAAGCGGGATTGGTTGCTTTGAAACAATTGTTGATTTACAATTGTGAGCTTGTGGGATGATCAAAAAATACAAGAGGAATGCCCGTATGAATATAGAGATTTCGCGTCGCGCCTTTTTAAAGGGTGCTGGTGCGGGTGTCGGCGCAACAGCATTGGGTGCGCTCGGTTTTAGTGAGGCTGAAGCAACAGTTGTTTCAGCAATAAAACCTTTCAGGTTAGCTTCAACAACCCAGACCCGACAGACCTGTACATATTGTTCGGTTGCTTGTGGTATTATCCTTTATTCAAAAGGATCAATGAAAGATGGCACAGCGAAAGTTGTCCACGTCGAGGGTGATGTTGATCACCCGACCAATCATGGTACTCTGTGCCCGAAAGGTGCAGCCCTTCTTGATACAATCCATTCAAAGAACCGTTTGACAAAACCGAAGGTTCGTCGCCCCGGTTCCGATCACTTTGAAGAAATCACATGGGACGAGGCACTTGATAAAATCGCCCGCTACATGAAAGATGATCGCGACGCCAATTTTGTTCAGAAAAATGAAAAAGGCCAGACAGTCAATCGGTGGTTAACAACAGGATTTCTTGCTGCTTCTGCAGCCACAAACGAAACCGCATTTGCGACTTATAAGGTCGTACGTTCATGCGGTATGCTGGCATTCGATAACCAAGCACGCGTTTGACACGGCCCCACGGTGTCCAGTCTGGGCCCAACATTTGGTCGTGGCGCGATGACAAATCCATGGACGGATATCCGGTCGACGGATCTCGTCATTATCATGGGTGGTAATGCTGCCGAAGCACATCCTTGTGGCTTCAAGTGGGTTACTTATGCAAAAGAGCATCGCGGTGCAAAGCTGATCGTTGTTGATCCACGCTTTACCCGTTCGGCTTCGGTTGCCGATTTTTATGCACCGATCCGTCAGGGAACCGATATTGCCTTTTTGTCCGGTGTCATCAACTACTGCATAACGCATGACAAAGTTCAGTATGAATATGTCAAACATTTCACCAATGCCGGTTTGATCGTCAATAAAGGTTTCAGTTTCAAAGATGGTCTGTTTACCGGATATGACGAAGCCAAACGTGATTATGACCGCTCGACCTGGTCCTATGAAATGGACGAGAACGGTTATGCCAAGAATGACGAGACTTTGACGCATCCGCGTTCGGTCTGGCAGCTTCTTAAAAAACATGTTTCGGTTTACACGCCTGAAATGGTTGAAAGAATTTGCGGAACACCGAAGGATAAGTTCCTTAAAATCTGCGAGATGATTGCAGAATGTTCAAGCCCGACAAAGGCGATGACATCCATGTATGCTCTCGGTTGGACACAACACTCCAAGGGTGCGCAGAACATTCGCACAATGTGTATGTTGCAGCTTATTCTTGGTGATATCGGTGTACGTGGTGGCGGTGTGAATGCCCTTCGTGGCCACTCCAATATTCAAGGCCTTACAGATGTCGGACTGATGTCCAACCTCATTCCGGGCTATATGAATATTCCGATGGAAAACGAGACAGATCTCAAGACCTATCTCGCGAAACGCAAGTTCACACCAACGCGGCCGAATCAGGTCAGCTACTGGCAGAATTATGACAAGTTCTTCATTTCGTTCATGAAGGCAATGTGGGGCAAGGCCGCAACAAAAGAAAACGACTTCGCCTATGATTATCTGCCGAAGCTTGATATCGCCAATTACGATATTCTTAAAGCTGTCGACATGATGGATCATAACCAGATGAACGGCTATTTCTGCCAAGGGTTCAATCCTGTTCTTGCTTTCCCGAACCGTAAAAAGGTCGAGCGCGGCTTGAGCAAATTGAAATTCCTTGTCGTGATGGATCCGTTGGAAACAGAGACTGCACGTTTCTGGGAAAACCATGGCGATTTCAATGATGTCAATACATCCGAAATCAAAACGGAAGTTTTCCAGTTGCCAACAAGCTGCTTTGCCGAAGACGAGGGAGCTGTTGTCAATTCCGGCCGCTGGTTGCAGTGGCACTGGGCAGGGCAAAACCCGCCGGGGGATGCAAAGCACGACACTTGGATCATGGCGCAACTTTGGTTAAGGCTGAAGAAGCTTTATGAAAAAGAAGGTGGCGTGTTCCCCGATCCTATCGTCAATTTGCATTGGCCATATAAGGATGCAAGCGAACCTCAACCGGCAGAACTTGCCAAGGAAATGAACGGTTATGCTGTCGAAGATCTTTATGATCCGAAAGACCCGACCAAGAAAATCCTTGAAAAGGGCAAACAGGTTCCAGGCTTTGCTTCGTTGAAGGCCGATGGAAGTACCGCTTCGGGCTGCTGGATTTATTCAGGTAGCTTTACCGAAGACGGAAACATGATGGCACGGCGTGATAACACCGACTATGATGGTGCCGGACTTTATCCGAAGTGGACGTTTGCATGGCCTGCAAACCGTCGTATTCTTTATAATCGTGCATCTGCCGATTTTGACGGTAAGGCTTGGGATCCGGAGCGTAAAGTTATCGAATGGAATGGCGAGAAATGGACGGGATTTGATGTTCCGGATATTCCGCCGGCATCCGATCCGCACGCTGTTGGTCCGTTTATCATGAATGCGGAAGGCACTGGCCGGCTCTTTACACTTGCCGGACTTCGTGATGGACCGTTCCCGGTTCACTACGAACCGTTCGAATCGCCGATCGTCAACCCGATTGCTCCGAATGTCCGTGGTAATCCGGCCGCTCGTATCTTTGATGAAGATCTTGCACAATTGGGAACAAGTGATGAATTCCCTTATGCCGCAACCTCTTATCGGTTGACCGAGCACTTCCACTACTGGACGAAAAACAACCGGATTAACGCTGCTTTGCAGCCGCAATTCTTTGTTGAAATTTCGGAAGAACTGGCAGCAGAGAAAGGTGTTGTGAAAGGTGATTGGGTAAGAGTTTGGAACAAACGCGGGCAGGTTTTTGCCAAAGCGCTGGTTACCAAACGTATCCGTCCGATCATTTGTGACGGCAAGCCGGTTCACGTTATCGGCATTCCACTGCATTGGGGCTTTATCGGTGAGGCGAAGAAAGGCTTCGGTCCTAACTCGCTCACGCCATTTGTTGGCGATGCCAACTCCCAGACGCCTGAATTCAAGGCATTTCTGGTGAACATGGAAAAATCGAAAGCACCAGTCGATGAGAATGGAAAGGCGGAAAAATGATTAATATTAATCCTCCAACACAGGATAAAATCGAACCGCAGATCGGTCCGGATGACTACATCCGGATTTCCGCTTCGCCAGCGCCGAAACCAAAGCGAAAATTGGAAGAAATAGCCAAGCTGATTGATGTTTCACGCTGCATTGGTTGCAAAGCTTGCCAATCCGCCTGTTCGGAGTGGAACGAGCTGAACCCCGAAATTGGTGACAATGTCGGTGTTTATGATAATCCGCGTGATCTCTCTCCGGACGCTTTTACAATTATGCGTTTCACAGAATGGGTTAATCCGGAAACCGATGCACTGGAATGGCTTATCCGCAAGGATGGTTGTATGCATTGTTCGGAACCGGGATGTCTTGCCGCTTGCCCGTCACCGGGTGCTATCGTGCAATATTCAAACGGTATTGTGGATTTTATTCACGATAAATGCATCGGTTGCGGTTATTGCATCAAAGGCTGTCCTTTCAATATTCCGCGTGTCTCGCAAGTAACCCACAGAGCCTATAAATGCACTTTGTGCTCCGACCGCATTGCTGTCGGGCAAAAGCCTGCTTGTGCGAAGACCTGCCCGACCGAAGCGATTATGTTCGGCACAAAAGCCGAGCTGAAAGAACACGCCAAGGAACGCATTGCCGATCTGAAAAACCGTGGTTACAAGAATGCCGGCCTTTATGACCCGCAAGGTGTTGGTGGAACGCACGTTATGTATGTTCTTCACCATGCCGATCAGCCAAGCATTTATGCAAACTTACCGGAAGACCCGCACATTTCGCCGATTGTGAAAACGTGGAAGGGCATTTCCAAATATTTCGGACTTGGTGCTATCGCTGCTGCTATCCTTGGAGCTGCCGCACATGGTATCTTCATCGGGCGTACAAGAGTAACCAAACACGATGAAGAACGTGCCGAGAAAACCTTGAAGGATGTAGACCATGACGCATAAGCTTTATGAAAAATACGATTATGTCCATAAAGGTGACCCGGTTATTGTCGACCGCTATACAAAAGGCGCACGCATCAATCACTGGATTGGTGCCATTTCGATGATTCTTTTGGCATTGACCGGTCTGATGATGTATTGGCCACCGCTTTTCCCGCTTTCAAACCTCATTGGTGGCGGGCAGGTGGTGCGTACCATTCACCCTTATATCGGTGTTGTCATGGTTATCAGTTTTGCCGGACTTTTCTTCCGCTTCTGGCGCCTCAATATCTGGGAAAATTCGGATTTGAAATGGATTGTCGATATCAAAGATGTTCTGGAAGGCGATGAAGAAAGACTGCCTATGATCGGAAAATATAATTTTGGTCAAAAATGTATTTTCTGGTCAATGTCGATTGGTCTTATCATATTGATTGTGACAGGCTTTATGGTTTGGCAAGCCTATTTCGCGCCTTTTGTTCCTATCGAATGGCAGCGTTATGCACTACTCACCCATTCACTGGTTGCCGCCTGCATTATCGCGGTATGGATTTTCCACGTCTATGCCGGTTATTGGGTTGCCGGTTCAATCGGTGCAATGATCAAGGGAAAGATTTCCGGCGGTTTTGCATGGGCTCACCATCGCAAATGGTATATTGCGCTTTTGCGCGCAAACCGCATTAAAGACCGCTAGGCCTTGGGTTTTGAGGTTTCAATAAATTTAACCGCAATGTTTTTCCAAAACATTGCGGTTTTATTTTTATCTGTCGTTTCCCGTTGATAAGACAAAGGCTATACGGGCAGAGGCGAAAATGCCGTTTGAGGCCGCTCATGAGCCAAATCGAATCAGCCTGTTGCACTTTTTCCAGAATGATTATCTTAAAAAATTTCTTTGAGTGTTGATTGTCTAGTTGTGTCCGGTTGAACCGAACCCTTTGGTTCCACGAACCGTATCTGAAGTTGTTGTGGTTTCCACGATGGCGATTTGAGGTGCCGGAGAAATGACAGTTTGCGCGATTCGCATACCGCGGGTAATGGTGAATGGTTCTTGCCCGAGATTGATCAGCAAAACTTTGATTTCGCCGCGATAATCACTGTCGATTGTGCCAGGCGTATTCAGGCATGTAACGCCATTTTTTAAAGCAAGCCCCGAACGTGGGCGAATTTGCGCTTCGTAACCTTCCGGTAACTCGAATATCAAACCGGTAGGGACGAGGGCACGTTCACCGGGGGAAAGGATGAGTTCTTTTCCCTCTTCCAATGCCGCTCTCAAATCCATTCCGGCCGAGCCCACAGTTTCATAGCCAGGCAATTTCAGCCCTTCCGAATGAGGGAGACGACGAATGGCGAGTTTAACGGAATCGGTTTGCGACATGGAAAGCCTTCAGGACGATATAATCACTGCCAGTCCTTTTAAAGGGGATGGCAGAAAGTTACAAGTTCCCTTAGGGCCGGTCTTTTTCAAGCACTACCGATAAGAATACCGGTTGCAAAAACCAGCGCTCCGCCGACAACAACCTGTAATGCAGCACGCCAGAAGGGTGTTTCCATAAATTTGTTCTGAATCCATGCAATTGCCCATAATTCAACGAACACAACCGCAAATGCAATGGCAATCGCAATATGGAAATCGGGTATGAGAAACGGAAGCGCGTGGCCGAGACCGCCGAGAGATGTCATAACACCATTGGCAATGCCGCGTTTGATTGGTGAACCACGGCCGGATAGCTTTCCGTCATCATGGGCAGCTTCTGTAAAGCCCATTGATATACCCGCGCCGAGTGAAGCCGATAAACCGACAAGAAAAGTTTGTCTTGTGTCACCGGTGGCAAAGGCAGCCGCAAAAATCGGCGCCAAAGTTGAAACGGAACCATCCATCAAACCGGCTAGACCCGGTTGTATCCATGTGAGAAGCGTTTGCTTGCGTTCTTTCGCTCGTTCCTGATCTGCAACAGATTTCGGCGCGTATTTTTTTTCAAGCTCGATAGCAACATCTTCATGGTGTTTTTCTTCAAGAGCAAGATCGCCCAAGAGTTTGCGGATTTCCGCATCCTTGGCATGGTCGGCAGCCTGTTCATAAAAGCGCGCCGATTGGTCTTCCATTTGTGCAACCGAATCACGCACTTTATCAATGCCGAGCGGGCGAACCAACCAATCCGGTTTGCGGTCATAAAAGCCGCTGACATGTTCGCGCCGGATAAGCGGAATCATTTTTCCAAAGCGTTTTTCAAAAATCTTGATCAGTCTGTCGCGGTGGCTATGTTCCTCATCTGCCATTTTTTCAAAAATTTTGGCAGTTGCCGGAAACTCGTCACGTAAACCATCAGCATAGTTAAGATAAATGCGCTCGTCATCTTCTTCCGAAGAAATGGCAAGAGCGAGAATTTCCTTTTCGCTAAGCGAAGAAAACGGTTTCCGATAGGATGAAGCAAAGAGTTTTGAAAACATTGGAGACCTATAAATTAGAATTATTCTAAATTAGTTGAGTTGGACGGAAATTCAACCGGAAAATATTGCATGCACTCGATTGTGAATGGTTAATTTCCGTAAATGTGACTTCTCAGCTCGGTTGCAACGAAAATTTACGACAATGAGATCAGGTAAAGCCTGAACAAACCGGTTATTCGCGACAACCGGCTATGTATAAGCTCCCGTTGATTGCGGATGCCGTATTTTTTATGTGTCACCGGCATAGTAAGCTAAACGCTGTTTCCATTCATTGATTTCCGATTTTTCGACCCAAAATTTCCCCCGTTCGGTTGTTACAAAAATAGCGATAAATGTCATCCTTTGATTTTTAAAAAAAGCAGAATTCAATCGCTGGTTTTGAGTTTGACCAGAAAGTTCGCGCCGTGTCTTTCGGAACGAACGGTCATCGGGAAAATGTGTTTTCCAAACAATCATGTTGAAATATGTTTTTTAAATTGACGACCGGTTTTTATGTTTGCCTGAACAAAACAGGCTTTATTGAACATAGTGAATTGAACATGGTGATATTGATTTATCAGCTTCTTATTTTTGTGATTTTTCACCACTGGAAACAAATTACCCCGAACGGTTCTATGAATTGCCACCATTGATAGTCGACGTGACGGGATGATAAAATTTATATGAAAAACGGTTTTGTCAAAAGCGGATAAAAACTATAATTTGACCATATTAAAATTGGTGTTTGAGAGCACCGTATATTTGCTCTTCAGGAAAAATCATATGGGCAAGCGCATTACTGTTTTTTTGCTTTTTGTCTTTGCATTGATTGTTGTTTTATACTTTTTTTGGACGCGTTTATCACTTGATAATTATCCGGTTCGCGGGATTGATGTATCGCATCATCAAGGTGAAATCGATTGGCATAAAATAAAAAGCCAGAATATCAGTTTTGCCTATATCAAAGCGACAGAAGGTGGCGATTTCAAGGATCCCGAATTCAAGAAAAATTGGGACCACGCATTAGCAGCCGGTTTAAGGGTTGGTGCTTATCATTTTTTCAGGCCTGAAACAGATGGTGTATTACAGGCAGAAAACTTTATCAGTTCGGTGCCCAAATATAAAAATATGTTACCTCCGGCAATGGATGTCGAAATTGATCAAACGAAAAGCCCTGAACGCCAAGTCGTTTTACAAAGACTTGGCAATCTTCTTCAACATGTCGAAAGCTATTATGGTTCAAAGCCGATTATTTATACAGATGAAGACAACTATAAAAATTACATCGCCGGACAGTTTTCCGGTTACCTATTGTGGTACCGTTCGATTTTCAACAGACCCGATTTGCCGGACGAACACCAATGGGCTTTCTGGCAATATAATCCGGAGGGTCGTCTTCAAGGGTATAAAGGCCAAGAATATTTTATCGACCTTGATATCTTCAATGGTACGAGGGATTTGTTTGAAACGTTCCCGACCGGCTGGTAACGTGTCAGAGAATCCGTTGCATCAATACAAGATTGAGCCACTGTCCAGCTTTTGTACCAACTTCCGGCATGTGTCCGGTTATTGTGAAGCCGAAAGCCTTGTGGATGGCGATAGAAGCTTTGTTACCCGCTTCAATACCGGCAATGAGAACATGGATATGGTTTTGTTCGGCATGTGTGATCAAAGCCGCTAGAAGTTTTTTGCCGATTCCTTTTCCACGTTCGGTCTTTTCAATATAAATGGATATTTCAGCCGAATAGCGATATCCTTCGAAAGGTCTGAATGGTCCGTAGCTGGCATAGCCTACTGTCTTGCCATCATCCACAGCAACAAGAACCGGATATCCGGCAGCATTTCGTGTTTTCAACCATTCCCGTCGATTATCAATATCGACGGTTTTTTCATTCCAGATAGCGAGCGTATTCTCTACCGCATCGTTATAAATATCAGTGATGGCTTTGAGATCACGTTCTTCAGCCGGTCTAATGGTAATCATTTTTAAAACCCATCGAATATTATGATCGGAAACCCTAGTCGCTTTTTAAAAGCGTGGAAAGAGGGAGCATCACAGCAATGGTCAAATTTTCGGCAAAAGGCCAAGAATATCGTTCGCGGTCAATCCTTTCTCTCTGAGCGAACGCAAACTTGTGTCCTTGTTGGATTTCGACAATTTGTGTCCATCGTGACCGAGAACGAGTGGGTGGTGGTAATAAAGCGGTGGTTCATAACCGAGAATCGTCTGCAAGAGCCGATGGACAGAAGTGGCTTGGAACAGATCATTACCTCTTACAACATGGGTGATGTGCTGAAGAGCGTCATCAACAACGACCGATAGATGATAGCTTGTCGGTATGTCTTTACGTGCGATGATGACATCGCCCCAAAGTTCGGGGTGAGCAATTGTTTTCTTTGTCTGATTGCCATGAAATTCGTACCAGTAGAGATCGTTACCTGAAAAACGCAATGCAAGATCCATGTTAAGCCGCCATGAATAAGGCACACCTTCGGCAATCATCTTACGTGCTTTTGACTTTGAAAGCGAACGTTCATCGGTTGGATAAAGTGGCGTTTCATCGGGGTCACGCGGCCAATTTTTGCCCTTTCGCTCGGCTTCGGCAATGATTTCTTTTACCTCTCCACGGGTCAAAAATGCGGGGTAGACAAGACCGAGTTTTTCAAGTTCATCAAGTGCTTTTTGATAGTCTGAAAAATGTTCCGATTGTCGCCGGAAAGGTTTTCTAAAATCGATTCCTAGCCATGAAAGGTCTTCCACAATCGCAGTTTCATAGTGTGTTTTGCAGCGTGTTCTATCGATGTTTTCCATACGTAAAACAAGTTCGCCCTTCAATATTCGAGCGATATGTTTGTTGACCAGCGCCGAATAGGCGTGCCCGAGATGGAGATAGCCGTTGGGGCTAGGTGCAAAACGTAACCGGACGGGCTTAATGTTCACCATTTTTTTTGAATGCACAAAAAGTGCCGACAAGAGCAAGCAAGGCTAGAAAGAGGCTCGCTACAGCATTCCAACCGGCAAATGAAAGCCCCAGAAAATAACCGGCTGCGGTATCACAAGAAGGTGGTCGTTTACGGTTCAGATTTGCCAGTAGATCATTTGCGTCGGAAGTAATGGCCGTAGCCGCCGCCGAACAATCTGTCGGACCTGGCCAGAATTTATATTCGGCACCGGCATGGTAGATCGATAGACCGAGATTATAAACCATGAGAAAAGCGGTAATCAAAAACAGCAAACGGATGATAAATCCCGGTTTTCCCGTGAGAGACAAAGCCAAGGTTATGATCATTAAAGGTATACCGGCATAATAGGGAACGCGTTCCTCAAGGCAAAGTTTACAAGGCATAAAGCCGCCTATATGTTCGAAACCGAGTGCGGTTCCAATAGCAATCACCATCAAGACCAATATCAAACAGGAAAGAATTGTTTGAAGCCGTCCGGATAGATAGATGGGCGAAGCAAAACCAATCAAAACAAATCCCCTTAGACCAGTATTTTATATAAAATATAGCCAATTATCAGAACGGTGCAAGCAATGGCGATAATCCATTTTAATCTTGGCAAGATATATTCCAGCATAGTTGCGCCATATTTTTTAATGAGCCAGGCCAGAAAATAAAATCGCGCACTGCGTGCGACGATTGCTGAAATTATGAAAACCCAGATGTTCATACTGACGACACCGGCAAGAATCGTAACAACCTTGATGGGAGGAAGATGGGATATGCCTGATGTGATCAGCAATAACAGAATGATTTCCATACTGGTATTGCTGCGTAATGCCTCGAAGGTTTCCAATTTTCCATAAAATTCGAGTACCGGCTTGGCTATTGCTTCGTAAGCAAAATGGCCGATAAGCCAACCTAATATTCCGCCGAGAACAGAAAAGAGTGATGCAATAAATGCATAGCGGTAGGTTTTTTCCTTATTGATGAGTGACATCGGGATGAACAGGACATCTGCCGGAATCAGGAAAACAGAACTCTCTACAAAAGCGATAAAGGCCAGCCAGTATTCGGCTGATCGGCGGCCCGCCAGAGATAAAGTCCACTCACCTAGCTTTTTGAGCATTTTGTTATTCCTCGTCAATCAAGCTATGTCTAAAGATGGTTAAAGCGTTAATCCAGTAGCTTAAGCAAAATTTTTTAAGATAATTGTGTGTAAGGCAGTTGACGAGACCTCGGTTCTTAATATAACTCAACAAATCCGTGACACATGGTTTGTGTCCTCACTTCATCGATGCGGGTGTGGTGGAACTGGTAGACGCGCCAGACTCAAAATCTGGTTCCCAAAAGGAGTGTCGGTTCGATTCCGACCACCCGCACCAATTAATCCCAACCTTTCTTCCTATTCTTGCTTCGAGCTTTGTATTTTTGTTTCTTGGGCCTCGTATCGGTTAAACGTTTTATTCAATCAGCCGATTGCTACCCCGACATTATTTTGTTTGCCCTTTCTTTTTAAAATAACTCCGGAAGGAAAATGCGCGACAATGTGGTGGAAACGTTTTTAATGGGCGGCAATGGGAGAACACTTTTGTCAAATTTATTTTGATATTCTCTAAAACTCACCTGCCACGCGTTCTATTGACAAGGACTATAAAATTGTTCGACAAAGTTCATTCTGAACGTCAAGAACAACAAAACGGGAATTTAAAACAGTTTATTCGAAAGAGGGCATATAGAATAGTCTTATCCAATATCGTCCTCTCGCACTAACCAAGATTTTCCCGACATTTATGTCGATAAAGGGCCAATTCATGCAAAATACCGATGTCATTATTTATCATAACCCGCGTTGTGCAACCTCACGCAGCGTGGTCGGTCTTGTGCGGGCAATGGGTTATGAACCCCATATTATCGAATATCTGAAAACACCACCGACACCGGAAATGCTGCTTTGGCTTGCTAGTCGTGCCAATGTTTCCATCCGCGAATTTTTACGGACAAAAGAAGCGGCCTATAAAAAGTTGAGCCTGGACGATGAATCATTGCCCGACGATGTCATTGCCAAAAAAATGCATGATCACCCGGAACTCATCAATCGGCCGATTGTCGTTTGCCCAAAAGGCGTTCAACTTTGTAGGCCTGCTGAAACAGTAACAAATCTGCTGATTTTACCGGAAGAATGAAGTTTTCGGTCTTTTCATTTTGTCTTACGGACAAGAAAGACGTCAGCGGAGACTTTATTTTTCCTGATGTGGTATTGTTTTTTCAAACGGGATTGCATTGAAACCGGGTGAAGAATTTTTTTCCATGAGATGAAAGTTTTTGAATTCCGGCCTTTTCCGGTTGGATGGGCTTGAATTGAAAAACAGATTCTGCGTGTTTCATGCAGAAATGATGACAAGTGGAAAACTGTCGAATTGAAGACATCTTGTTCTGAACAAAGCGTCGCGATATCAGAGAGTGAGCGGGTTTCAGCTATTTTAAACCTCGTCAATCTGTCACTTGACTGTATTTTGCGATGAGATTTTCTACAAAATCCGGAACTGTTTTTGTTGCAGGTCCGGAAATAACCTCGTCGAATAATTCATAAGTGGCCGGATTGGTAGCAAGGTTAATTTCGAAACATTCTGCACCGGCTTGTCGTGCAAGGCCAACAAAACCGGCTGCCGGATAGACAAGGCCGGATGTGCCGATAGCCGCAAAAATGTCGGCTTGAGACAATGCTTTTTCGATTTCTTCCATATAAAAAGGAATTTCACCGAACCAGACGATGTCGGGCCTGAGGCTTGCTTTTGCATGACAATGCGGACAGATACTTTCCGCTGTTACATCGCCTTTCCATTCGGCTCTTTTGTGACAAGAAAGGCATCGAACATGGTTGAGCGTGCCATGCATATGAAGAACATTTTTTGATCCCGCCCGTTCATGCAAATCGTCGACATTCTGGGTAACGAGGAGAAAAGAGTGCGGAAAATTCTTTTCCAGTTTTGCAAGAGCAAGATGGGCCTTGTTGGGAAGTGCATTTGAGGCATCATGACGGCGCTTATTATAGAAATTATTGACGAGATCCGGCGAGCGTGCAAAACCCTCGGGTGTTGCAACATCTTCAACTTTATATTTATTCCATGTACCATCGCTACCACGAAAGGTTTCGAGCCCCGATTCAGCCGAGATGCCTGCACCTGTTAAAATGACAATATTTGGAGTTATATTCATTTGTTACTCACTCGTGACAAGGTTATTTCTCTTTTACCAGAAACGCGTATGTTACAAAGATTAAATTTATAAAAGGAATCGTTCACTTGGCCTTGGATAGTGACAGCAAAAAAACACTTCGCCAGAAGGTTGAGGATGCAGATTTGGCATTGTCTCTTAAAAAGCGTGCCGATAACAATACTGCATGGGCTGAAGCGCATATAGAACTTTCCGAAGCTTTGCTGGCACTTGCAGATGCCGAAGAAAGTGACGATGATGCGCTTTCCCACTATAACGAGGCAGCATCGGGCTTCGAGAAAGCTTTACAGGTTTTTACCCGCAAACGTTATTTTAGTCGTTGGGGCGGGATCATTGTTTCTTATGTGCGGTGTTTACGCAATTATGCGCTGCGCGAAGAGGGGGAAATTGCAGTCTTACGGCTGAAACGCGGACTTTCTTTACTTGATGAAGTCTGTAAAGCGCTGCCAAAAAAGAAGGGTGCGTTTGATCGGGCGCTTATCTTAACGGAGAAAGGCCATGTCTACCGCGCACTTTCGGATATCGATTTTTCCAGACCGCGTGAAGAAAGACTGAAATTGGCATTGCAAGCATTTGATGAAGCCATTGCTATTTTACGCGAAAAAGAAAATTTCCATTATTGGTCGCTTGCCGTTTCGGCGAGTGCGCTGGTTGCCGCCCAATTGGCACGAATCGAACCGCTCGAAAAAGCAAGAGGTGATCTCGAACTTGCCATTGAACGTTTTGAAACGGCGCTGAGCTTTTTTGATGAGGATGACCAACCTCAGGATATTTCCTATATTTATTTCGAGATGGGGCGGACGTTAATGCAGCGGGCAACAATGGACACGCCAGCCAATCTTGTGTTTATGGAAAAAGCGTTGAAAGCTTTCGAAAATTCCAGTGCCACGTTTAAAGACGACGGGGGTGTCCACGCATTGAGCCGCCTTCAAAACGAAACAGCATTGGCTCTTGCGCTTATAGCCCAGCAGAAAGATCGGGATAGTGCTATTGCACTTCTTGAAAAATCGGTCGCACTTTACCGCTCCAATATCGATCTTCTCAAAGATAAGAGTGAAACGCTGGGACTGGCAATGACCTATGGCAATTTGGGAAAAGATCTGACCCAGCTTGCCAATTTTGCTTCCGTTCCGTCTCGGGAACTTGAAAAAAGATATGAAGCGATTGCTGCTTTGCGTAACGCTATTGGCAAAGAAATAAAACTGGCCCGTCCGCTTGATTGGCTTTCCTATTTTATCGAATTGGGCGCGGCCCTTCAGGCAGCATCCAATATAGAAGTGCCGGAAAGGCGCGGTGAACTGTTACGGGAAGCTGTAAAACTTTATAATGAAGTTCTGGAAACGATAAAAGGCCAGCAAAACGCCAAACTCTTTAACCGGATTTTGCAATGGCGTGCTCTTGCCCGCGCCCGTCTTGGTGAAGATGAAAAAGGTCATCAAGGTTTGATATGGCTCAAACAGTCCGAACTGGACTTCCGCTTGGCAATTGCCAAGCTTGATGCCGATAAGGATAAAAACGAACTTTTTCGGCTTTATAGCAATTTGGCTCATGTTCTCTATTCCATGGCACGGCGCAAAGATTCAACAACTCCGGTCGATTTGCTTAAAGCTGCCAATAGTGCCATTGAAACGGCATTTACCAGCATAGGGAATGAACCTTTTGATAATGTGGATGAACAATTGGAAGCCCATTCCCATCACGCACTTGTTTTGTGGCGTTTGGGGTCATTCGGCAATGTGGTTGAAGCTTTCGCCAAATCACAAGCAATTTATGAAGAGCTGCTCCTCTCGCCAGAGTTGAAAAACAAGCCGAACAAGCTCTCGAATATCAAGCGCAGCTATGCATTGATGCTCAAAGACTGGGCGCAGAAAGTGCCAAAAAAGGCGGCAAAACCATTACTGGAAAAAGCAGTCGAACTGGTCAGCGAACTTCGTGTCTTGGCGCTTGCCGATGATGATAAAAAAGCACTCAAACGATGCGATGATGCTTTGGCAGATATTCAATCAAACATTCATGCCTTGGCCAAAAAGCGGTTTTTCAATTTCTGGCCGTTTAACCGGATGTAAAACCGCTCTTTAACTTTTTCAATTTTCTGATCAACTGATCAAAACATTAATCGGTAAAGTGGACAATCACGCCGGGCTTTACCAATTTTGCCAATTCTTCGGCATCCCAATTTGTCAGACGGATACAGCCATGGCTCGACGTTTTTCCGATTCGCGAAGGGTCGGGTGTGCCGTGAATACCATAGGTCGGTTTTGAAAGTGCTATCCAGACTGTTCCGACAGGTCCGTTGGGGCCAGGGGGAATGGTCAATATTTCATTATTGCTTCCCTGTTTGAAATTGACTTTCGGATTATAAGTATAGTTCGGATTAAAAGCGATGCGCTCGACTTGCACAGTGCCCGATGGAGACGGGTTGTCAGACGAGCCGATTGTTGCCGGATAAGCGACAACGAGTCTGCCTTCCGCATTATAACCGCGCACTTGTTTGCGGGCCTTGTCGGCGACAATCCGGTCTACACTTTCGCGTTTCGGTAAAACCAGATTAGGAACCTTGATTGTTTCGCCGGCACGGGAGAAATGGGCTTGCGGGTTGAGTTCCTGCAAGAATGTCTCATCAATATGAAAACGTTCTGCCAACATTTCTCTAACCGATGTGTAGGCCATGGCAGGCATCTGCGCTTTCATAGCATAATCGGCAGGAATAGAAGAGACATATTGGCGGTTCAAGTCGCTTTCGGTAATAGTATATTGCGTAAAGGCAGGACCGCCAGTTGATTGTAGAGCCGAATCCAGACGTTGTTTATCATTGGGGTCAATAAAACGGCCACTGATTTCACTTGCAGCGGCGGCAGCCTTATCGAAATTGCTACCGGCTAAACCATCAATTGCTCCTGGTGAGGAGCCCAGCCGGTCCATTAAAATCTGAACAGCAGCAACCGTTTCACGACCTTTCGGAACATTGATCGCAGGGGTATGTTCGGTCGGCATTTCGCCAGCCTGATAACGGGGGGTGGTTTTTCTATAGGACGGCTGATGAGCTTCGCCACCGCCACGATAAGGCTTGGCGTCGGGTGCTTCGGGCACATCCTGATCATAAGGCGCGCCACCTTCTATCGGCCCCTGATTGTTTGTTCCATAAGGTGGCGGCGTGACACCTTGGGGGTAGTTCTCCGGTTCTTCCACACGAACAACCCGTCCATTTTCATCAACATAGAGGCGGCGACCATATTGATCACGATAAACGCGCAACTGCTGGCGGTGATGCGGCAAATCGGCGGGGTCATAAAGTTGTGCCAGTTCGATTGGTTCGTCACTTTGTGTTGTGCTTGTCCCGTTTGCAAAAACAGGCGGAAGCGATGTCATTACAAGAGCAATTGTCAAATGGGAAACTGAAGAAATATGAAACATTACGAACCGTACGAACCTATATTGGCAAAATTCGGTTGAATAGAGGAAATGGCATCTCTAGACCAATTTGACGGCAGGAAAAAGGCATGTTCCATTCTCTCTTCCGTTAAATTATTTTAACAAAAGCCGTTTCTGACAAGATCAAGCTTTTTGACAATAGTTTGGTGACATAAAAATTCTCGTGATCAAAAACTTATAAAAATCAAACATGTCCTGCAATTTGAAAGGATTGGAAAAATACTCCGCTACGAGGTTCCATTGCTTGTCTTGTGCATGTTTATTCTCTCTTATTTTCAACAATTGTAATGATTATTGACAATGAATCGGGAGCGAGAGAACGAACCGGTTTTCATGTAATTTAAGATTGCCATATTGATTTTTGAAAGTACTGACGTAATCGGCTTGCCATTTGTTTTGCTTGTTTTGGCAGTAAATATCACAGATTGCGAGTGGAACTGAATACTGGTGCTGCGAGAGAGGATTGAACTCTCGACCTCTCCCTTACCAAGGGAGTGCTCTACCACTGAGCTACCGCAGCTAAGAAAAATAGTTTTCGGGCGGCGTTCTGCCACATTGTAAAGAAATAGGCAAGCGGACATTCACGTTTCTCATAAGAAAAATCAAGGCAATATTCTTTGGCTGGCAATTTTTTTAACATGGTGTTATGACCGGAACCGTTTTTTTAGAATATTCAACAGGTTTGAAGGATGGCAGATTCAATCGCTGAGGAACGTCGCCAAAAACGTTTGGCGCAACAATTGCGCGCCAATCTTGTCCGGCGCAAACAACAAGCGCGCGAGCGCGAAGAAATGCGCGAAAAGACAGGCCACGACGAGGCAGAGCATCCGCAAGGTGTACCGGTAAAATAATCCGGTTTTTCTTATTTTTTTATTTTAAGTCCTGTTTGTGCCACCTTTTGTCCTTACAGGCCGAATGGATAAACCGGACGATTGCTACCAATCGCAAAACAAAGAAAGGTCTTAACGGATGGATCGTATTAAAATTATTGGCGGGAATCGTTTGAACGGGGTTATTCCCATTTCAGGTGCAAAAAATGCAGCATTACCGTTGATGATTGCCTCTTTGCTTACCGATGATACATTAACACTTGATAATGTACCCCACTTGGCCGATGTCGAACAACTTATCAGGATTCTCGGCAATCACGGTGTCGACTATTCGGTGAATGGCCGTCGTCAGCATCAGGATGGCGCCTATTCCCGAACGGTGCATTTTACAGCCCGCCAAATTGTTACAACACGTGCACCTTATGAACTCGTGTCAAAGATGAGGGCGAGTTTCTGGGTTATCGCACCCTTGGTTGCCCGCATGGGAGAAGCTTGCGTGTCGCTTCCCGGTGGCTGCGCAATAGGAACCCGTCCTGTGGATTTTATCCTTCAAGGGCTTGAGGCATTGGGTGCAGAAATCAATATCGAGAATGGTTATGTCCATGCCAAAGCACCAAAAGGGCTAAGAGGCGCCGAATTTACTTTTCCGAAAGTGACGGTCGGTGGTACGCACACCATGTTAATGGCAGCGTCTCTGGCGAAAGGTGATACTGTTTTACACAATGCTGCTTGCGAGCCGGAAGTTGTCAATCTTGCCGAATGTCTCAATGCAATGGGGGCAAAAATCAAGGGTGCCGGTACCCCGACCATTTATATCGAAGGTGTCGAGGGGCTTTCTGGCGCACGCGTCAAGGTTATTTCCGATCGTATCGAAGCAGGCACTTACGCTATGGCGGTTGCCATGACCGGTGGAGATGTTCTGCTGAAAGACGCACGCCCCGATTACTTGCGTTCTGTTCTCGATACACTTTCCAAAACCGGATTGGAAATCAAAGAAAGTGAAGAGGGTATCCGTGTTGCAAGAAACGGTCTCGATATTGTTCCGACCGATATTGAAACACAACCATTTCCGGGCTTCCCGACAGATTTGCAGGCACAATTTATGGGGTTGATGACAAGGGCAAAAGGTGTTTCGCACATCACCGAAACAATTTTTGAAAACCGTTTTATGCATGTTCAGGAACTTGCCCGTCTTGGTGCCCATATTTCGCTTGTTGGCCAAACGGCTACAGTTGAAGGGGTTGAGCGGCTATTGGGCGCACAGGTTATGGCAACCGATTTGCGTGCCTCGGTTTCTCTCGTTATAGCAGGGCTTGCGGCAGAAGGAGAAACAACTGTCAATCGTGTTTATCACCTCGACCGTGGTTTCGAGCGGCTTGAAGAGAAACTTTCAAATTGTGGTGCACAGATTGAACGTATAAGCGGATAATGACAATATCTTTCCTGTCGCAAACAGGATATTATTGAAAGAGAATGGAGTGGTAAGATGCCGCTTTTGAAATTGATGGCCATGGATGACGAAGATCTGGAAATCTTGTCGGCGCATTTGCAAGATGCTGTCGTTAAAGTTGCCGATCTTGACTGGCGCTGTGGTGAGAAGCGTTTTATAGCGGCACTTAACCGTTTTGCTTGGGAAGAACAGATGAAGGGGGGATTGTTTTCGCGTGCAAAAACCGGTGAACGGCATCGTACCGCTCTCCGCTTCGATCGGGTTCTAAGTGTCAAAACACGTGGTTTCGATCGTGAAAAAAAAGACAATGTCTTGTCTCTTTTGACAATGCAATTCCAGCCGACAGTTCCTCCCGCCGGCATTGTGACGCTGATTTTTTCCGGTGAAGCGGCAATCCGCCTTGAAGTGGAATGTATTGAAGCGCAATTGACCGACCTTGGTCCCGTTTGGCAAGCCAAGGCCAACCCGCATCACAGATAATTTTTTTCGACAGGAAAAAGAATGGTTCAAATTCTTCGTCAATCATCGGCAAATTTCGAAAACGAGTTTCGTAAATTTCTCGATTCAAAGCGTGAAGTTTCCCAGAGTGTTGATGACACTGTGCGCGATATTATCAAAACGGTTCGCGATGAGGGTGATCAGGCTTTGATCGACTTATCGGCAAAATTCGATCGTGTGGACCTTAAAGAAAAAGGTTTGAAAATTAGCGAGAGTGAAATTGATGAAGCGATGAAGCACGTTCCGTCAAAAACGCTTGATGCTTTGAAACTTGCCCATGATCGTATTGTTGTCTACCACCAGAAACAACTGCCAAAGGATGAGCGCTTTGTCGATCCGCTGGGTGTCGAACTCGGTTGGCGCTGGACGGCTGTCCAATCGGTCGGGCTTTATGTGCCGGGTGGTACGGCAAGTTACCCGAGTTCGGTGCTGATGAATGCTGTTCCGGCCAAAGTTGCGGGCGTTGAACGTATTGTCATGGTGGTTCCGACGCCGGATGGACATCTCAATCCGCTGGTTCTTGCCGCAGCCAAACTTGGCGGTGTGAGCGAAATTTATCGTGTTGGCGGGGCGCAAGCGGTGGCAGCCCTTGCCTATGGTACAAAAACCATAAAGCCGGTGGCAAAAATTGTCGGCCCCGGTAATGCCTTTGTTGCGGCCGCCAAAAGACAGGTTTTCGGCAAAGTCGGCATTGATATGATTGCCGGTCCGTCGGAAGTTCTGGTCATTGCCGATAAGCTTAATGATGCCGACTGGATTGCCGCTGATCTTCTGGCACAGGCCGAACATGATACGGCCGCCCAATCCATTCTCATGACCGATGACGAAGCTTTTGCAAACGAGGTTATGAAGGCGGTTCAAACACAATTGACAACATTGAAACGCGGTAAAACTGCTTCTTCGAGCTGGCAGGATTTTGGCGCGGTTATTCTTGTCAATGATCTCGAACAAGCCTTTCCACTTGCCAATCGTGTTGCGCCGGAACATCTCGAACTGGCAGTTGAAGACCCTGACCGCTTTTTGCCTTTGATACGCAATGCCGGAGCTATATTTGTCGGGCGTTACACACCGGAAGTAATTGGTGATTATGTCGGTGGTTCCAACCACGTTTTGCCAACTGCCCGTTCGGCAAGATTTTCATCCGGTCTTTCGGTTCTTGACTATATGAAACGCAGCTCGATTTTAAAACTTGGTGCAGACGAATTGCGCAAGCTTGGACCATCGGCGATAGAACTTGCCAATGCAGAAGGACTGGAAGCCCATGGAAGGTCTGTTGCCATAAGATTGAATCTCTAGTTTGAAAAGGGAGGGGGAGTGTGGAGAAGGCGCGGCTCATTGATGTCGAACTTGATGAAACCATCGGGCGTTCGACGCCCGAGGTCGAGCATGAGCGTGCAGTTGCTATTTTCGATCTCATTGAGGAAAATAGTTTTATGCCCGTGGGAGACACCGGAACCGGTCCCTATAAACTGAAATTGTCGCTTGTTGACAGGCGTCTGGTCTTCGATATTTCCCGTGAAAATGGCGAATGGGTAACCACCCATATACTTTCGCTAGGGCCGTTTCGACGCATTGTTAAAGATTATTATCTGATCTGTGACAGTTATTACGAGGCGATACGGTCTGCAACGCCTACAAAAATCGAAGCAATCGATATGGGCCGTCGCGGTTTGCACAATGAAGGGTCGACCACTCTGCAAGATCGCCTACGCGGAAAAATAGATATGGATTTCAAAACGGCGCGGCGGCTTTTTACTCTTCTTTGTGTTTTATACTGGAAAGGGTGAAGATGGCCGAAGATTATAAATCAACATCGAGACGCCCTTCATCAGTGCTTTTTGTTTGCGGACAGAATTCTATACGCTCGCCAATAGCCGAGGCGCTGACACGCAAGATGTTTCCGGATATTTATGTTGCATCCGCCGGCGTCGTCAAAGGCAATCGTGATCCTTTTGCAGCCGCAGTTATTGCCGAAGACGGGCTTTCCATGGAAGGGCATAATCCGCGCGGGCTGGAGGAATTGTCGGATGGATATTTCGATCTTGCCATCACCCTCACGCCGCAAGCTCATCATGCAGTGCTCGAACAGATGCGCGGGTTTTCGGTCGATGTCGAATATTGGCCAACGCCCGATCCGGCACTTGCAACGGGTTCGCGCGAACAAATTCTTGATGCCTATCGGGATATCAGGGAAAACCTGAAAAAGCGGATAATGGCGCGCTTTGCCAATAAATGATGCCCATTCGCTTAAAAACAGCATAAAGTTTCGCTTGAAAACCGCATAAACTATTGTGCTCTTTTGATTCAGATGTTCACAAATGGCCGAGAATAGGGTAGGTTCCCCCCCAACTGGACGGGCGGCACCTGTCGTTTGTCAAATTTTGATCAAAATAAACAGTCTAGAAACAGGTAATTTATGGCCAAAGAAGAAGTATTGGAATTTTCCGGCGTGATTACGGAGCTTTTACCCAATGCGATGTTTCGCGTAAAGCTCGACAATGATCACGAAATCATTGCTCATACAGCAGGACGTATGCGCAAGAACCGCATCAGAGTTCTTGCTGGAGACAAGGTTATGGTGGAAATGACACCCTATGACCTGACCAAGGGTAGGATCACCTACCGTTATAAATAATATGACGACAAATTCTGTTATGCCGGAAGAAGACCCGCAGGTGAAAACCAAGCTTGTTCTTGCTTCAGCTTCGCCAAGACGCTTGGCATTGCTCCGGCAGATTGGTGTTTTCCCCGATCATTTGCATCCTGCCGATATTGACGAAACGCCAAGGCGTCTCGAACATCCGCGTTTTCTCGCAAGACGTTTGGCAAAGGAAAAAGCCCAAAGAGGTGCAGAACTCGTTTGTGTTATGCCGGAATTCGAGCATGCACTTGTTCTTGCTGCCGATACGGTCGTTGCCGTCGGGCGCAAAATTCTGCCCAAACCCGCCGATGAAGATGAAGCACGTGAATGTTTGCGACTTTTGTCTGGCCGGACGCATAAAGTTTATACCGGTGTCTGTCTTATTAACGCCAAGGGAAAGAGTCACCATAAGCTTGTCGAAAGCCGTGTACGTTTTGAACGATTGGGGCGCGAGGTTATCGAAGCCTATCTCTTGTCGGGCGAATGGCAGGGAAAAGCCGGAGGTTACGCCATTCAGGGGCGGGCCGGTTGTTTTGCCTTGCAAATATCCGGTTCCTATAGCGGGATTGTAGGCTTGCCGCTCGCTGAAACAGCGGAATTGTTAACAACACAGAATTATCCCGTATTTGAACATTGGCAGAAAGATGAGGTCTGAAATGGCAACATCAGTTAAAGACCAATCCCGATCAACCGCTAAAGTATATCCGCTGCGTTCACCAAGGCCATGCCCCGAATGTGGCAAACCTTCAACCCGCGAAGCTTATCCATTTTGTTCTGACCGTTGTCGTGCAATTGATCTCAATCGTTGGCTTAAAGGTTCATATATCTTGCCAGGTAAACCCTTTAACAATGCGGATGAAGAAGAATGAAACTCGTAAAGCCCGTTGCCATTTTTGATGCCGGTATCGGCTCTTATGCCATTGTGGATCTGTTACATAGAAAACAACCGCAACGCGATATTATCTATTTTGCCGATCGGGCCCATTTCCCATATGGGAAAAAAACGGCTGACGAGCTTGTCGAAATTGTCAAACAGACATTCAAACGATTGATGCGTTACGACCCCTCAGCCATCATTATCGCTTCCAACGCGCCATCCATTATGGTGTTTGACCGCGTCAAAGACAGTTCGCCCGTGCCGCTTTATGGCGTATTTCCGCCGCTTGAAGAAGCGGAAAGAAAAAGCCGGAGTGGTCATGTGGCAATTATGGGTGTAGCCTCGATGGTGAAAAGCGAGATGGGGAAGGCATTTGTCAAAAATCACAGTAAAAATCCGGACAATGTCGCTCTCGTCAATGCCTCACCGATGGTTGAACTGGTCGAAAGCGGAACTTTCCTGTTTAATCCGGAAAAAACGCAAAGAGAAGTCGACCGTTTCATGGGAGATTTGTTGGAAAAATATCCCGCAGTTGATACGTGCACACTTTCAAGCACCCATCTGCCTTGGCTTAAAAACTTCTTTGAAAAAGCAGCACCACAATGCTGTTTTCTTGATCCGGCTGAAAGCATTATCGGAAAACTTGAAAAAAAATATTCAGGAAGCGGCCTTATTCAAGGTCTGGTAACCGAAAGTGCCGAATACAGGTTACAAGACTTCAAAAAAATGCTGCGTAAACTCGACATTACAATTCCACTCGATGTCATTGCAGACGAATAGAACTCCTGTCTTTGTCAATTCTAGAGGCTTAACTTTATTGTTTTCTTAAACAATGGATTTTGTTTAATGCCTTGATTATTTTTGATCTTGTGGAATTTCATGGTCAATACCATATCAGGTAACGAGTACGGCTTGCCTTAACGGGAGTCTGTCACTTCAAGCCCATAATGCCATTTATGGATTATGGGAAAAGGAGACGAGAATGAATTTAGAAAAATATACCGAGCGCGTGCAGGGGTTCTTACAGTCTGCACAAAACTTTGCCTTATCATCGGACAATCAGCAGTTCGTTCCCGAGCACTTGTTAAAAGTGCTATTGGATGACAATGAGGGCCTTTGCTCTTCATTGATAGAGAAGGCTGGCGGCAACGTAAAAGCGGCAAAAGAGGCGTTGGCAACGGCACTTTCGGCATTGCCAAAAGTAAGTGGCGGCAATGGCCAGCTTTATATGTCGGAAGCTATGGCCAAGGTTTTTACCAAAGCAGAAGAATTGGCCGAAAAAGCAGGAGACAGCTTTGTGACTGTCGAGCGCCTTTTACAAGCTCTGTTGATGGAACCGAAAGCCAAGACAGCAGAAATACTTTCTAAAAGTGGGGTTACGCCAACAGCGTTAAACAAGGCGATCAATGAAATGAGAAAAGGACGCACAGCTGATTCGGCCAATGCCGAAGCACAGTATGACGCATTGAAGAAATATGCGCGTGATTTGACGAAAGATGCGCGCGAGGGGAAACTTGACCCTGTCATCGGGCGTGATGAAGAAATCCGCCGGACAATTCAGGTGTTGTCGCGGCGCACCAAAAATAATCCGGTGCTGATCGGTGAACCGGGCGTTGGTAAAACGGCTATTGTTGAAGGGCTGGCTTTGCGTATTGTGAACGGCGATGTTCCCGAAACATTACGGGACAAATCGCTTCTTGCCCTTGATATGGGAGCATTAATTGCCGGTGCAAAATATCGTGGCGAGTTTGAAGAGCGCCTGAAAGCGGTTTTGACCGAGGTTCAGGCAGCAAATGGCGAAATCATCCTGTTTATTGATGAAATGCACACATTGGTTGGTGCCGGTAAATCGGATGGCGCAATGGATGCGTCCAATTTGTTGAAACCGGCTCTTGCCCGTGGTGAACTTCATTGTGTCGGTGCGACGACTCTCGAAGAATATCGCAAATATGTTGAAAAGGACGCGGCCCTTGCCCGTCGTTTCCAACCGGTTTTTGTTGACGAGCCGACAGTTGAAGACACCATTTCGATTCTGCGTGGCATTAAGGAAAAATACGAGCAACACCATAAAGTCCGGATTTCCGATTCGGCCCTCGTTGCCGCTGCAACTTTGTCGAATCGTTATATTACCGACCGGTTTTTGCCAGATAAAGCGATTGACCTTATTGATGAAGCGGCTTCGCGGTTGCGTATGCAGGTTGATTCGAAACCGGAAGAACTCGATGAAATTGATCGTCGTGTCATGCAGTTGAAGATCGAGCGGGAAGCTTTGAAAGCCGAAACCGATCCTGCTTCGAAAGATCGATTGGAAAAACTCGAAGACGAATTGGTCGAGCTTGAAGAACAATCGCATGAAATCACTGCAAAATGGCAATCTGAAAAACAGAAATTGGGTCATGCTGCCGAGTTGAAGAAACAATTGGAAGCAGCACGCAACAATTTGGCTATTGCCCAACGTAACGGTGAATATCAGAAAGCTGGTGAACTTTCTTACAGCATCATTCCGCAATTGGCTAAACAATTGGAAGAGGCTGAAAGTCAGGAAAATCACGGCTCGATTCTTGAAGAAACCGTCACACCCGATCACATTGCGCAAGTGGTATCGCGCTGGACCGGTATTCCGGTTGATAGCATGCTGGAAGGCGAACGTGAGAAACTTCTGAGAATGGAAGACGAGCTTGCCAAACGCGTTGTCGGACAAGGCGAAGCAATTCAGGCTGTTTCGCGCGCAGTAAGGCGTGCACGGGCCGGCTTGCAAGACCCGAACAGGCCGATTGGTTCGTTTATTTTCTTAGGTCCTACAGGTGTTGGTAAAACCGAGCTCACCAAGGCTCTGGCAAAATTCCTGTTCCAGGACGAGACCGCAATGGTTCGTATCGACATGTCGGAATATATGGAAAAGCATTCGGTTGCCCGTTTGATCGGTGCTCCTCCGGGATATGTCGGTTATGAAGAAGGCGGTGCTTTGACAGAAGCGGTTCGTCGTCGGCCCTATCAGGTCATCCTGTTTGATGAAATTGAAAAAGCCCATCCGGATGTTTTCAATGTTCTTTTGCAGGTTCTTGATGACGGACGCTTGACCGATGGTCAGGGGCGCACTGTCGACTTCCGCAATACGCTTATCATTATGACATCAAATCTCGGTGCCGAATATTTGACGGCTCTTGACGATAATGATGAAGCTGAAAAAGCCCGTGATGATGTTATGGCAGTGGTTAAAGCTGCATTCAGACCGGAATTTCTCAACCGTGTTGATGAAATTATCCTGTTCCACCGGTTGCACCGGAAAGAAATGGGCGCCATTGTCGATATCCAGTTGCAGCGTTTGCAATCATTATTGTCAGACCGGAAGATCAAACTTGTTATTGATGATAGTGCTCGCGAATTTCTTGCCGATAAGGGGTATGACCCTGCTTATGGTGCACGGCCTCTTAAACGGGTTATCCAGAGAGAAGTTCAGGATCCGCTCGCTGAAAGGCTGCTGATCGGCGATATTCTTGATGGTTCGACTGTCAATATTTCGCGCGGTTCCGATCGCCTGATCTTCACACCGACGCCAACTCATCCTGTTGATGAATCGAAAGTCGAGGACAAGGTTAACGAAACTGCCGAGGAAAAGGCAGATGAAAAAAAGCCGGATACAAAGCCGAATAAACCTAAAAAATAATATTTCAATCTCATAAAAAAGGCCGCTTTCAAGCGGCCTTTTTATTGCAATTTTTTTACTTAAGCTTATTGGGCGGGCGATGCGTTAACCGGTTCTTCAACCGGTTGTTTTGCAACCGGCGAGGTATCAACTGTAATACCGGCAACCAGATGTCCTTGGCGATAATCGTAAATAACAAGCTCTGTATTGCCTTCCGGTGTCAATGTTTCAAGCGCAATCATGTCGTTCGAAAGACTTTGCGAGAGGATGCGTGTTCCTTGAGGAAGCGCAATGGAACGTTTGATAAATTCCGGAACAGCAGGAGCCGGTGTTTTTGCATTAACCGCTTGATTTGATAGATCGGCGTTAGCACCGGGCACCGGACTTGTTTCGGTTTTCGTAGTGCTTGCCGGTTCTTTATCGGAAGGCGAAGATGTAACCTTATAGATAACGGCGGCCAGAATAATCAGAATGAGAACGATTGTTATTCCAATAGAAACGATCATCAGCCTCATCAGTTTCCGCCTTACTTTTTCAACTGCGGGATCCAGCGGCGCTTGTGGCTGCATGGGCTGCTGATTATAAGGATCCTGATAATCCATATTTTCATAACCGGATTGATAATCGTCGCGCATCGAACATTCTCCATTGATAGTGCCCCGCATTTACGAGTTTCACCGCAATGTTTCAATGGAAAATAAATATTTTAAGCTTTGGTGAATAATCTCCTAATCAGAAAATCCCGACCATTGGCAAGATTAATGGCCAAGATTAATGCAAAGAAGATAACTTTATGCTGCGGGTTTTGTATTGATTTGTGTTGCGCCGGCAACCGGCTTTTCAATCTTCTGTAGCGGTACAGTCAATTCTTCTTCTTCGCTATCTTCATTGGTAAGTTCGACAATGAAATCGCCATTCTGGTTAACCCGCCAATAAATGCTCAAATCCCCGTTAATGAAGTCGGGATCTGCTTTGATACATTGACCGAACACCACTTCGTTGGACTGTCCGATGCGATTGACTGCCGGTATCAAGGCTGCCTCGCAGGCTTCATGGGTGGGATAAACCTTGACCATATCATCAGCGGCATTGCATGCAGAAAAACCATCTGTGCAGGAAACAAGCAACATTACAGCGATGACGGAATTCATGATTGACCCCTTCAGGAACATATTAGTATTGAGCGGATGAATTTATTTGTTTTATACTTCAATAACGGGCGTGGAGGTTATTTGTTCCAAATTAAAACACAAGCTACAAAAAATAATGGAATAGAGGATTTATTTTTACTTTATTCCGGAGCAAGATATGTTTTTTGACGGAGGAAAATCTCGAGCGCTTATTGTATAAAGAAAATCTTTTAAAAATTTCAGGCGTAAAAATCGAAATAAGTATCGGGAAGTGTAAGGTGATAAACCACGCCGTCATTGGTAAATTCGAGACTTGCCGTGCCGTTTACAGAAACCGGAACAATCTTTTCAAGGACTGCACTGCCAAAGCAGGCTCTCCGATCATTGTCGAGCGTGTGTCCGGGCGAAAAAACTTCATACCAGGAAATGCATAATTGTGATGGCTTACCTTCATCTTTTTCAATCCGGCTCGTTACATGGATCATACCATCCGGTTTTGAAAGTGCTCCATAGGAAAGGGAATTGATGATGAGTTCATGAAATGCCAAACCGATATGCAATGCGGCACCGGGAAAAAGATAGGGGTCATCGCCATCAATTGTAAAACGCCGATGTTCTTTTTCCAGATAATTTGATGTTTGGCTTAAAAACAATTCACGAAAATGGGCACCGCGCCAATCGGAATCAGTCACAAGATCTTGTGAATGGGATAATGATTGTATGCGCCCCTGAAATTTTTTTAAAAAAGTTTGCAAGGAATCGGTATAGCGGGCGGTTTGACCGGCCACGCTTTGAATAATGGCAAGAAGATTTTTTGAACGATGACTTACTTCCCTCAGTAAAGCTTTCAGGACCTGTTCACGCCGGCGCAATTCGGTTATATTAACGCCAGTCGTTAATAAACCGACGATTTCTCCCCGCTCGTCACGGTGACAATCAATCGAAAACTTGAACCAGAAAATACGATTGTTACTGTTTTCAAATCGGGCTTCCAACGTGTGCATCTTGCCGGTTTCCAAAACCTGCAATTTGATATCCATCATATTTTTGGAAAGTTTTTCGGATAAAAAATCGCTGTCGCGACAGCCTGCAAACCACTTTTCGGCTATGATTTCCGGCAAGTTTTCTGCCCAGCGATAAACCATGTCGGGGGTCTGATAAAGAACAAAAATATCGGCTCCATGGATGGCCTGCGTCAAGGCACTCACATGCAATTTTTCAACAGCAGGTGAAGAATGGGGAGCCGATATCATAAGAAATTAAAAACCTTCTGATTTTTTTCTTTCATGAAAACCTGTTAAGATTTTCTGGATGCATTTTCCTGAAAGAAAAGCGCTTGGGAAATCAAAGCTTTCACCATATCCGGATTAAACGGCTTGGTTACAAGAAATGTCGGTTCAGGCCGTTCACCTGTCAACAAACGTTCGGGGAATGCGGTAATGAAAATGACCGGAACCTCATCAGTTTCAAGAATATCATTCACAGCATCTATGCCGGAACTGTTATCAGCAAGTTGAATATCAGCAAGAACCATACCCGGTTTTTCTTTTTTGAACAATGAAACAGCTTCGTCGCGCGTCCGTGCGATGCCAACAACCTGATGACCAAGCGATTCGACAAGCTGCTCGATATCCATCGCAATTAACGGCTCGTCCTCAATAATAAGAATGCGTGTGGCAACTTGCTCGGAAATATCACGTGAAGCCTCGTTCAGCAATGCTCTGAATTGCTGCTGGTCAACATTCATGATCTCCATAACTTCTTTGTCACTGAACCCTTCGACAGCAATGAGGAGAAATGCCTGACGGGCTCGTGGAGTGAGGTAGGAAAGTTTTGCATTGGCTTTTTGTTCCACACCGAATTGAGGTAAAGGCTCCGCAACGTTAGGGGTTGTTTGATCGAACAATTCGCAGAACAGCCGATAGACGCTGATACGGTCGGATGTCGCCTCGGGGAAAATTGATGTGTCGGCAATAAGTGCTTCGAGCATAGCTGCAACATAAGCATCGCCCGACGTCTGAGATCCTGTAACAGCACGTGCAAATCGTCTCAAATAAGGTAAATGTGGTGCAATGCGTGTTGATAAAGTCATATATGAACTCCTTCTGCCCCTGAAAGTGTAACCCTAGACAGGTTATGTGAAATATTAATTCATGAATAATAAAAAAGTTCCAGCCCCTTGGAACTTTTTACTCGGTTCTATATTCTTAAAGGTAAGTGTAATTATTTACACGATTGTCAATTAACGGATGGCGTCATTTTTAAGGGACTTAAGATGGATGACAGCAAGGAAAAAAACGGTTCCGATGGTTTCGGACCGGAAGATGATCTGCTTGGATCCAATAGTGAAATAGCGGTGAAATTACGGCAATTCTATACGGCTATTCAGGAAGAAGAAATACCGGAAAAATTTCTCGATCTTCTTGAAAAGCTCGATAAAGCCGAACAAGGTAGCCAGAGTTGAAATGGGAAAGTCACACCCATGAACGCACATAATCCAGATTTCAAACGTGAACTTCTGTCAAACCTGCCGGCCTTGCGTGCTTTTGCAGTTTCGTTGAGCGGGCAACATGACAGAGCTGATGATCTTGTACAAGATACAATCATGAAAGCGTGGGCGAAGCAGGACAGCTTCGAGATCGGCACAAATATGAAAGCCTGGTTGTTCACGATTCTGAGGAACGAATTTTTTAGCCAGATGCGCAAAAAAGGACGTGAAGTGCAGGATAGCGAAGGCGTTTTCACTGAAAATCTGGCTGTGCATCCTGCCCAATACGGATCACTCGACTTGCAGGATTTCAGAAAAGCGCTCGACCAACTTCCCGCAGACCAGAAGGAAGCTATCATTCTGGTCGGAGCATCAGGTTTTTCTTATGAAGATACAGCCGAGATTTGTAGTTGTGCTGTTGGTACGATTAAAAGTCGTGTCAGTCGCGCCAGATCCCGTTTGCAAGAACTTTTAGGCGTCAACGGACAATCCGACTATGGCCCGGATGCTGATTCGGCATCGGCGACAATGCGTTCTTTCACCAATTCCTGACATTGGCTGATGCGGTATTCAAAATTATGAATCGCAAAAGTTTGTTAGCTCTTTATCCGCTAATACAGCTTTATGTAACATGGTAACGAACAAGTTTATGATTTTGCAAATCATCAAGGTTGGTTTCAAATTATTGCAAATCGCAATATAAAGTTTCTTCCGGTCGTTTTGCGACTATTATCATTGCATTGGTCGATTTGAAATCCGGACTTCCCGATTCGGCGCTGCTTAAGAAAACCTGTAAACAGATAAGAAAATCTTCAAGCAGACCGAACCGATGTGCTTTTTCTATTCTGTTCATCATATTTTTTTATCTGAGATGGTTTTTTATGTCAGGCTCTGAAAAGGCCATTGCGCTTTTTCTATTTGGTCGACCGGTAACATTGGCATGTTGATAATCGGGACTGTTTTCAGGCAGAATCAATTTTTCAGCAAAATGATTAATCGCATCAGATATCCGAACGGGATGTCCGATTTTTCTCGTCTGTACCAGTGGTGGCAGCAAGTTTTTGGTCGTCTTGCCCGTTGATCAATGCTTCAAGTTTGTTGCGGTCGCGCTTGAACGCTTCGAGATCTTTTCCATGCAAGGATTTTGCGTCCGGAAGGCGAATGCGCATCGGATCGACTTTCGTGTTGTTCACGGAAACTTCAAAGTGGCAATGCGGACCTGTTGCTAGGCCGCTAGAGCCGACATAACCGATAATTTGTCCCTGATGAACTTTCGCTCCCGCTTTAATGCCAGGAGCAAAACTGTTCTGGTGGGCATAGGACGTTACGTAACCGTTGGCATGTCTAATTTCGGTCTGATTCCCATAGCCGCGAACTGGACCTGCTTTTGTGACGACGCCGTCTCCTGCCGCAACAATCGGAGATCCTCTTGGTGCGCTCCAATCAACACCGGTATGCATCCTGACATAACCGAGAACCGGATGCCTTCTTGGGCCGAAGGGTGAACGGAAAATGGCATTGGGCACGGGTTTGCGCAAAAGAAACTGCTTTGAACTACGACCTTCCGAATCATAATAATCAATTGTTCCATCATTGGAGCGGAAACGATAATATTTTCGTGTTGTGCCACCCAGTGTAGCGCTGATGAAACGGATTTCCGGTTCGGCTGTGTCTTCCGAGTCTTTTTCAGGCGCTGCGTAAAACACTTCAAGTGTATCATTGGGTGAAACGCGATCTTCCAGATCAACATCGTTGGCCATGACGCGTATGAGTTGACGTGCTGTGGTGAGAGGCATGTCGTAACTTAACACCGAACGGTAAATTGCATCATAGATTGTCGGCAGATTCGAAGCATTGATATGCGTAAGCGGCACCCCGCCCTCGAAAGCGGTTTTGAGTAACGGTGTCATTTCCGGTTCGTTACTTCTCACGAATTGCTTCTGATCATTAAGTGAGATTGAAAGGATATGATGCATACCGTGATAAATGCTGGCTCGTACCAGATGGTCATCACCGGACGAGTTGGTTTCTATTCCAATACGTAAAACGTTGCCGGCACGAAGCGTGTCTGAACCGTTGAATTGAGAAAGCGCAGCAGCTATTTTATCAGCATC